>JAFPCR010000035.1 GCA_017390195.1 Clostridia bacterium
AGCCTTTTGCGGATCGTGTCAGAACCCAACTCCGCATCCTTTCCGGCAAAAATAATACGTAGATTTTTTATCTCATATTCGTGTGCCAAAAGAAAGCCTATCGCAACCTCAGCACCGAACGAAACGAACTTCGCCCCCTTGACCTTTTCCATAAAGAAATCGTCACAGCAACGTTCAAATGCGGAAAGTGAGCCGTCGCTCTCGGCGATTGCGGTCGTCAAGGACGAGTATGCGGAAAAGCCCAGAGAATCGAGCAGTTTCTTTTCACCTTGCTCCGAAGAAGCAAACAGATCATTTTTTGAAAGATATCCTCCGTCAAGCAATGCGTCATTCAGGATAGCACGGTCGGATATCGAATTTCCCATACGGCAGATCCTGCAACACATAACGATGTTTTGCAGATCTATCTTAGTCTTTACCAGCATAACACTGTATCCAACACCGCTGTCATCAGCACTTTCGAGCATATCCTCGTGACAAGCCTTATCGATAATAATGTCTATCTGCTGAGGATTCGAGGTCTTTGAGTATGCCTCGATAGCTCGGGGGGCAGCCTCTCTCATGTGAGTCGGCAGGATATCCCAAGAGGACTCTGCAACAGCCCTTATTATATCGGACTCGGACAGTGTTCCGAGCGGTATCATCATGCCAAGAGAGTCTGTTTTGCGTATAAAGCACTTTATTGCCGCTTTAAGGTTGTGACAGTCGTACTGATAACGCAAAAAATCGAGGATCGAAGGGTCTGCAAGCATTTTGATAACTTCGCCGTATATCTCGCCGAGATATGAAGACAACAGCTCCTCACGCTCCGCTCTGTTCGCAGATGCGTCAAGTCCCATATCGGACAGCTCTGACATGACATCGGACGATGTCCTGAGATCTGCCAAGCGGTCTATACGTTCCTTGCCGACGATGCGGTTTTCCATAGCACGTATTCTTGACGAGCAGTACATATATTCACTTGTATCGTAACGAGCCGCCATGTCAAAAACAACCTTTCAATTAAACTTAACCAAACAGTGTATCCGAAACCTTTGCTTCAAGTGCAGGTCTCATCTGCTTCATTATAACAGACAGCGAGCAATTCGATTCGATGTCTCCGTAACGCAGTATCAGACCGCCATCGATATTCGCAACAGATTCAGAAAGCACCACTTTATCAATAAATTCCTTGTCTATGGTCTTCTGTGCGGATGCTCTAAACTCCGATAGCAGTGTTTCTGCAAATTTGGTTCTGTCTCGGCTGTTGAGAACGACCTCGTACCGCTCGGGTACAAGTGCCTCATCCTCTCCGTATAATGTACGGCTTACCGTCTCTGACTGAACCTGCTCACGCAATGCCGACACCAACAGTGAGACCAACAGGTCTCTGTACTTTACATCATCAAACGCCAATATCTCCGAAAGTGCCGACGCAAACGCTTCGTCTATCAAATTGCTCTTGGTTTCGAGCAAAATGTTTCTCTTTTCGAGTGCCGCAGACGATTTCGCACGAACGACAATGCTTTCGGCTTCCTTCTCAGCAGCTTCGTTGAGCGTTTCCTTGATGCTGTCAGCCTTTTCGGCATACTCGGCATCTATCTGCCTACACTTTTCCTCTGCCGCCTCAAGCACCGACTGTGCATCTGCCTGTGCGTCAGAGAGGATCTTGTCGGTAATCTTATTCAAGCCTGTCATTTCTTATCTCCGAAATTATCAGCTGATAACAGCTGCTGCTGTCTCTGCCGCCTGTTTTGCAAGTTCGGCAAGCTCTGCCTCATGCTCTGCCATTGTTTGAGCCGCAGGAGAGAAAAGAATGAGAAGAAGTGAAACAAGGACTGCAAAAATAGCATATGTTTCAACAAGTGCGGCTGATGTAATAGCCTTACCTACTTCACCTGGTCTCTTTGCGATAAGATTTACACCTGCAGCGGCAACCTTACCCTGACGGATAGCGGAATAGAAGCCGACAATAGCTATCGGGAGCGATGCGAACAGGAAATATCCGCCAAGCTCGGGAGATATATAAAGCTGTTCTCCGCCGAGGAGGTTGAGCTTGAAGATGATCATAAATGCGGTTATAAGCCCGTAAATACCCTGTGTACCCGGAAGTGCCTCAAGAATAAGAACCTTACCGAACTTTGAAGGGTCTTCAGTCAAAAGTCCCGAACCGGCATCGCCTACAAGGCTGACACCCTTTGCACTTCCCATACCGGCAAGTCCTGCCGCCAATGCAGCACCCAAAAGGGCAAGATTAAGTCCTGAAAAAATAAATTCCATTGTTTTTTCTCCTTATTTTCGTTTCTGATTTTTTATTTCACTGCAATATCTGTAATGTTATTCATTTTCGGAATATTTTTCCGAAGGAAGTGCAGGTTCAAACCTTCTGCCACCGTCCTCGTAGAATTTTCCGAGAAACTCGATATACTGAAGTCTGCTTGTATGAACGAACGTTCCAAGGACGTTTATTGCAAGATTGAGAAGATGCCCGACCAAAGACACGAATATCAGCATGATCACACCTGCAACGCTTCCGCCCATTATCGTACCGAGTACGTTTACGACCTGCGATATAACTCCTGCCGCAAGTCCGAGAGCAAGTATTCTCGAATATGAGAGCAGGTCGGAAATATAGCTTACTATACCGTAAAGACTCGTAATTCCGCCGATCAGCTTTCCGAAAATGCCTTTCTTTTCTCTTCCCTGTGTCAAGATCAGCAACGCAACACCTGCGATCGCCACCCACATTCCTATATCTCCGTTTACAAACAGCAATCCGATACCGACAAACAAAATCCACCACGAGCCTATATCGAAGATCGCATCGATGACCTTTCCGTCACGGCAAAGTATATAAA
This sequence comes from Clostridia bacterium, assembly GCA_017390195.1. Classification (GTDB taxonomy): domain Bacteria; phylum Bacillota; class Clostridia; order Oscillospirales; family CAG-272; genus RGIG1023. The sequence continues at coordinate 2,838 of JAFPCR010000035.1, forward strand.
ACTTGACTGCCATACCTGCAACGAGATGTGCCGCTCCGACTCCGAGTGACAGGAGCAGGAAATTCATGATCGCATCGGGGTTTGAGGTATCGAGGGGGTTGAACCAGATACCGCCTGC
>JAFPCR010000036.1 GCA_017390195.1 Clostridia bacterium
AAAACGGTGAGCTTATAGACATAGACGACGAGGAGATAATAGAAACGGCACGAAGAAGCGGAGTTGCACCTATAATGCTGCTGTCAACACTGACCGAGGATGGAACGTTTTCGAGTGAAAGAGCGACTATGGTGCTTTCAAGCGAGGATATCCAAAACAACTTGATAGCTGAGATACTTCAAACGGTCGAAGAAAAGCGTTATGAGGGCGTCGATGTTGACTTTGAATATGTAGAGGGAGAATATGCACAGGCGTATGCCGATTTCTTGGAAAGGTTGAGGCAGGCACTCTCGGAGCAGGGACGCAAGCTCTTCGTTGCACTCGCACCTAAGACCTCGGCTGATATGCCGGGACTTTTGTACGAAGGACACGATTATGCCGCTCTCGGAGATGCGGCAGATAAGGCACTGCTGATGACGTACGAGTGGGGATATACGTACGGTGAACCGCAGGCTGTGTCACCTATAAATAAGGTAAGGGAGGTCGTTGAGTACGGAGTGAGTGAGATCCCGAGGGAGAAGATATTGCTCGGAGTTCCAAACTACGGTTACGATTGGCCCTTGCCCTACGTGCAGGGAGAAACTAAGGCACAGTCGCTTTCTAATAACGAAGCAGTGGAAAGGGCAAAGGAAAACAACGCCGAGATACAGTATGACCAAACGGCACAGGCACCGTTCTATACTTATTATGTAAGAGAGAATGGAACACCAATACAGCATATAGTGTGGTTCGAAGATGCCTCGAGCGTAGATGCAATGCTGAAGCTGATAAACGAATACGGGCTTTCGGGTATGTCTGTTTGGAACATAATGAGGTATTTTCCGTCACTTTGGACGGTCTTGAATTCTTTGTACCGAATAAATAAGGTTCTTAATTAGATAGCAGTTGCTTCAAAGGTTTGTTATTGGTGTATAAATATGCTTTTTCTGTCAAAACTTAATTTGACAATATAATGTATTCTTGTTATAATACAGACAAGGGAAGTGCAACAGGCAAAAGTTTATTTGCGTATATAATATAGCCCAATTTTACCTGAAAGGACGGGATCAACAATGAAAAAGAGCACCAAAAAAATATTATCCGTTTCGTCGATAGCACTTGCAGCCGTGTCGGTTGCTTCTGTGACATCGTATCTGACTACTAAATATTGGGTTAAGATAGCACTTGACCGAGAAGAACCCAAGCTTATGAAGAATTTGAAAAAGACTATCTCGGGTTCGACCCGCAACAATGAATTTTGGGCAGAGATAGACAGATGCTCCAAGGCATTGGCAGAAAAAGAGCATGAAAATGTAAGCATTGTCAGCCGTGACGGTGTACAACTGGTCGGACATTGGTTCAAGCAGGATGGGGCAGAGCGAGTCGTGGTCGCAATGCACGGTTGGAGATCCTCTTGGACAAAGGATTTCGGAATGATCTCGGATTTTTGGTTTAATAACGGTTGCTCGGTATTGTTTGTAGAGCAGAGAGGACAGAACAACAGCGGCGGAGACTATATGGGATTTGGACTTGTGGAGCGATATGACTGCCTTGATTGGATAAATTGGGTCATCGAGCAGTGTGGCAACGACATTCCGATATATCTCGGAGGAGTGTCTATGGGAGCGACTACCGTTATGATGGCGACCGGCTTGGAGTTGCCTCAAAATGTACACGGAGTTGTAGCCGACTGCGGATTTACCTCGCCTCATGCTATATGGAAGCACGTTGCAAATAACAATCTGCGTATGCCCTATTTTATGACGGGCATAGTTGCCGATGCCATGTGTAAGAGAAAGATAAATATGGGAACGAACGAATATTCGACTCTTGATGCTATGAAAAACTGTTCGATACCCATTATGTTCGTTCACGGAACAGATGACAGATTTGTTCCGATCCGTATGACATATGAAAACTATAAGACGTGTGCGGCTCCCAAAAAGATCATGGTCGTGCCGGGAGCAGGACACGGAATGAGTTATTATATGGCAAAGGATGAATATGAAGCGGCAACGATAGAATTTTGGAAAAAGTTTGATTGAAAATGGTATAAACAACATTAAAACAGGCGATACAGTCATATGACTGTATCGCCTGTTTTATGTGAGTCTTGATTGAGATTGCCGGGGATTAGTTGTTTGCTGCGAGCCATTCATCAGCTTTGACCTTTGAGACACGCTTGATATCCTCTTTGGTGTAGGGAGACTCCGCACCACCGTTTACGTAAAGGAAGTAACGACCGTCAGCTGTTACATAGAGGGATTCTTCGTATCCGTCAGCGTCACCAAACGTTCCGTGAACTGATTTTTTGATAAGCTCGGAGCTTTCGGTATCGTACTCAACTTTGCAGATGATCTTTTTCATTGACTATTACCATGCCTTTCCTTGTATTTTAGTGTTTTTGTGCTTTGATAAACATTTGCATACAGTATTTCAAAAAATAAATATGCCTTTGTCTAATATCCAAAATAATTATAACGCATAACGGCAAAAAAGTCAAACGATTTATTGAATTTCTGCTGTTATATGCAAATTCGATATTGACCTTACCATCTGTTTGTGCATATTTCATAATAGATCTACCTTAATATGCCTATTTGAAATATGTTTGTGTAGAGGTTGACTTTTGGGTTCAATTGGACTATAATTTATAAAAGAAAAATACGGCATCAAACATATGTGGAGGCAATTCTGTATGAAAATTACTGCAACTGAATGTCAGTACCGACGCACGATGAGTTATATAGGTCTGACAATGATATTCTTTCTGGTTTTTTTCGTTGTCGGTAACGTATTGTCGGGAATAGTAGGGGATTTCATGTATATCAATCTGCCGTATGATTATGCCTATGTGTTCGAAGAACTGTTGAATTCGGTGATATATCTGATTTCTTTTATGGTTCCCGTTGCCTTTTATTTTGCTATATCAAAAAACAAAACAGAGATCGTTCCAATGAAGGCAGACCTGACATTGCCCAGAGAGACTCCGTTGATGATAGTTGCAGGCATAGGAACTGTATATATATTTGCATACCTAAATATGTTTGCCACTTCGTTTTTGCCGAACGTGACGGAAGAACCGTCGGAAATGACACTTACTCTGCCTATGGTCATCATGCTTTTTATTTCTATCGGATTGGTCCCGGCGTTTTGTGAAGAGTTTCTGTTCAGAGGACTTATATTGCGAAACCTGTTGCCGTATTCGGGAAGGATCGCAATTATCGTAAGTGCAGTGATGTTCGGACTGATGCACCAAAACATATATCAGATCATATACACAACAGTGGCAGGTATTGTAATGGGATATATATATTACAAAACAGGTTCTTTGTGGTGTACCGTGCTGATGCACTTTTTTAATAATTCTGTATCTGTTGTTGAGTTGGTGATATACGGGAACGTCGAAAATGCAGAGTTTGTCAACCTTATGATTGATATTTCACTTATGGTGGCAGGAGTCTTGTGCTTTACCGTTTTGACTGTTCGGTATGTCAAAAACAAAAGACGTGAAATAAAGAGAGCAGAAGAGGGGATCGTCGGCACGTCATTTGCCCCGAGACTCGGATATGCCGAGCGGAGACTTTCGAGGAGAGAAGCAGTGCGTTCATTTTTCACTCCCTCGGTGATAGTTTTTACTTCGATCATTGCCCTTACTTATATTTTGCAAATTGTAATTGCCTACTTGGAATTGATTTGATAATGACGCTTGAGGAACATTTATGGTGAATCTTGAAAAATTTATGAAAGCGGCAATAGAAGAAGCCGAGATCGCCTCTTTGAACGGCGATGTACCTGTGGGCGCGGTCATAGTTAAAGACGGTGAGATATTGGCAAAGGCACATAACAGGCGTGAGGTGGACAAAAACGCACTTTCACACGCTGAGGTCTGTGCTATCAGCCGAGCAAACGAGCTTCTCGGAAGCTGGCATCTTGACGGTTGTGAGCTTTATGTTACCCTTGAGCCCTGCCCGATGTGTGCGGGTGCGATAATAAATTC
>JAFPCR010000037.1 GCA_017390195.1 Clostridia bacterium
AACGGAACATACTATGTCGGTGCTCCCATCTACGATATGATCGTAGAGGTTGATGCCATGTATCTGGATTTCCTCTTGTGGGATGACGTAAAGTGGGTAGATAAATACCCGATCTTCTTTGATATAGGATATATGTCGGAATTTAAGCTCTCATTAAAGGGAGAATATTACCACTTTATTCTTGACAACTCCAAGAGCAACACCTCAAGCTCCGATCAGAGTATATCGCAAAAGCTTGAAGTATATAACGGCATCACAGGCGAACAGGTCACGACTCAACTGTTCCGCAAGCTCTTCCGCACCTTGCTCTACACTCAGATACACGGTACAGTTGACCTGACAGAGCAGGAAATGCAGGCAATACGTGAGAACCCCGATAACAGCAGTGTAAACGGTGAAAACTCAAAGTGTATAGCCGAGCTTTACTATAAAACAACTTCGGGTGAAGAGTTTGTATTCCGTTTTTATGAGTACGAACAAACAGGACTTAACGCCTATATGACCATAAACGGTAAAGGTATCTATTACATTAAGACTTCTTGGCTCAAAACTCTTGCCACCAACGCTGATAAGGTCGTAAATGGTATCGACTTCGAATTTTCGGATCGGTAAAGGATGCGAGAGATACAAAGGGGAGGCATCATGGAAACTTGTTTAAAAGTTTCCATGATGCCTCCCTCGTGTTCTTACATGATGTTTTTGATGATGGAGATTATATTGAGTGTATCAAAGAGCAGTGCAATTATGGCGATGGAGAGTGCTATTATCAGGCAGAGTATAGAGATGGTTTTGCTTTTTTTTGGAGGTGAGAGCTTTCCGTAATCAAAGTTAGTCAGGTCACACAGAAGGGAAGTTATATACAGCTCTTTTGTGTGTCCTATCGGTTCGGAGAGGATATTTTCGGGGGATTTCAGGAATATCCTTATTGCATCGTCGCAGACACAGCGAATAGGCTTGTCGCCGCTTTCATTAGCGTATGTCAGGATAAAATGCTTGCGTTTAGAGATAGCCGAGCGGGTCTTGTTACAGCGTCTGATATATTTTATTGAGGGTATGATCCTTGTAAATATGATTATGAGAGCTATAAAGAAGACGAGGGCATTTGTTATAAGCAATACTGTTGAAGAACGGAAATATTCGAATAGGGTATAATTGGCGATGTCTAAGCCCGGGATGGGAACGTTTATCTCGCTACGAAGGCGAAATCCGTTTCGCACAAAAGCCCAAAGCACCTGCCAGACACGGTGATCGATAGAGAATATTACGCTTTGAACAAGAGCGAAGAGCGTGCAGATGAGAGCGAACATGGATTTTACAAACGAGAGGGGAATATTGATATTGTTGACAAAATCAAGTCTCCGCTCTGCCAGAGCAAGGCGTTCTTTACCCTCGTATCTGATCTTGTTCCATTCGGAGACCGTCTCGGACTTTGCGTAATCGAGGAAACGGTGAAAGAGCTTGTCTTTGTCCTCCTCGGAGCAAAAATCATCCTCGAAGAACTCGGTAATAAATCCCAGAGGCATAATAACGCCGTTATATTTAACGAAATAGCAATAGAGCTTTTCCGACGTGATAATGTTGGTGCGGTTGTTCGACTCTGCCGAATGCAGCATACGTGCGGAGAAGGGGTTGTTGTCAAAATAGGAGAAAAATTCGTTGTATCTTTCTTCGGACATCTTGCCTTCTGCCTTTATGTCGGCAGACAGATTTCTCGATGCTTCGTGGGAATCTGTGCAATAATCGGACAGGTGTTCATAAAGCCATTGGCGAGACTTTTGAATTACATATCCGCTGATCCGACGGTTGTCGTAAATACTGAACATATTTTTCTCCTTTCTTTGATTTTTTGATTTATGACGGTCAAGTCAAGATATTTACAGTTATGACTATTGCCGCAACAGTGAGGAGCAGTGCCGAAGCACCTATGATGAACTGCTTTTTGTGTTCGGTGATCCAGCGTTTGAGCTTGGAGTTTCCGAAAGGATTTTTGTCGTCGCTCTCGTCGGCAAGTCTGGTATCGACACGCACGAGAAGCTCATGACCTATATACTCCTCGGCAAGCTCTATCGATGACTTGACTGCGACAGGCAGCAGAGCCATATCCACGCCGTCTCCGACATCGATCGGGGCACAGGCAACAGCGAGAAGGACACCCGAAAGGATATCGGCATCAAAGAGCCTTTCGTCAGCGGAAAGCTCAAACTCATCCGTACTTCCGAGTCTCAGCTCTTTGAGACGCTCAAACAGCACCGTATAAACGCTCGGACTGACTTTTCCCATGTCGGGGAAGTCTATTGCGTAGTTTACGATAACTTTTTCAATTTCCTTTATGCTCTCCGATGCGGAGATCTCTGAGGCGATCGCACCTAACGTAAATTTCTGACGCAGTTTGGGGAAGAACTTATTTAAAAATCTGTATTCTTCGGGTATTTGCATCTCACCCGAGTCGATAAGCTCCTGCTCGGCATCGATCTGAGCCTGACAGAGTGCAACGAATTTCAGAACGCTGTAATTCATACCGCTGTCAACA
>JAFPCR010000038.1 GCA_017390195.1 Clostridia bacterium
CTCGAGCTTTTCGCAAAGAATATGTTTGGCGAAAAGACAAAGCTCCGTTTCCGTCCCCACCACTTCCCGTTCACAGAACCGTCGGCTGAAGTCGATGTTTCCTGCTTTGTCTGCGGAGGCTGCGGCTGCCGTCTCTGTAAGGGTGAGGGCTGGATGGAGATCCTCGGTGCAGGTATGGTTCACCCCAACGTTCTGCGTGGATGCAACATCGACCCTGATGAGTACAGCGGATTTGCTTTCGGTCTCGGTATCGAGCGTGTCGTTATGACAAAATACGGAATCGACGACATGAGACTTCTTTATGAAAACGACACACGTTTTCTTGAACAGTTCTGATAAGGAGGGTACGGAAAATGAATTTATCTCTTAATTGGGTTCAGGATTTCACAGATGTAACGGGCATTGCCCCCAAGGATTACTGCGACCGTATGACCGACACCGGCTCAAAGGTAGAGGGCTTCCGCCTTCTCGGAGATGACATTGAAAATGTCGTTGTCGGAAGGATCACAAAAATAACAAAGCACGAAAACAGCGATCATCTTCAGATATGCATGATCAATGTAGGCAAAGGTGAAGACGTTCAGATCGTAACAGGTGCTCAAAATGTATTTGAAGGTGCTATCGTTCCTGCCGCTCTCGCTCCCGCAAGGTTGCCCGGCGACGTTGTTATCAAAGCAGGAAAGCTCCGTGGAGTTGAGTCAAACGGTATGCTCTGCTCTATGGGCGAGCTTAACCTCACCTCGCACGATATGCCCGGAAAAGAAGAGGACGGTATCCTCATTCTTGACGAGTGTTTTGCAGACAAGATCGGAACAGATATAAAAGAAGCTCTTATGCTTTCGGACACGGTAGTTGAATTTGAGATCACCTCAAACCGTCCTGACTGTCTCTCTGTTATAGGTCTTGCACGTGAAACTGCGGCATCTTTTGAGCGTTCGTTTAACATTCCCACCCCGACTGTAAAAGGTTCAGGCGACGGTGATACTATCGGAAATTACCTTTCCGTAAGAATAGACTCCCCCGAGCTTTGCCACAGATACACCGCAAGAGTCGTAAAAAATGTAAAGATCGAGCCTTCTCCCCTTTGGATGAGAATGAGACTCCGTGCCGCAGGCGTTCGCCCCATCAACAACATCGTAGATATAACCAACTACGTTATGCTTGAATACGGTCAGCCTATGCACGCTTTTGATTATTCCTGCCTCGACGGCTCGGAGATCATCGTAAGAAATGCAAACGACGGTGAAACCTTCGTTTCTCTTGACAGCCAAAAGCACACACTCGACTCATCAATGCTTGTAATTGCCGACAAAAACAAAGCAGTTGCATTAGCAGGTGTTATGGGCGGCGAAAACAGCGAGATCACCGAATCGACCAAAACTGTTGTATTTGAGAGTGCTTGCTTCCTCGGCTCTTCTGTCCGTGTTACAGCAAAGAAGAACGGTATGAGAACGGAAAGCTCGGCTCGCTTTGAAAAAGGTCTCGACAGCGAAAATACCTTCGGTGGATTGCAGAGAGCCTGTGAGCTGGTTGAATTGCTCGGTGCAGGTGAGGTCGTAAATGAGATCATCGACGTTTATCCAAAAAAGACCGCCCCCGCAGTCCTCAAGCTCGAGCCCGAAAAGATCAACGCATTCCTTGGTGTAGACCTTTCTGCCGACTATATGAAGGATGTTCTTCGCAAGCTCGAATTTACGATCGACGGTGACAACGTGATCGCACCCTCATTCCGCTCAGACATCGGCTGTATGAATGATATTGCCGAGGAGATTATCCGTATCTACGGATACAACAAGATAGAATCGAGTGCCATTAAAGCAGAGCTTACTCAGGGAAAGAGAACGCCCAAGCAACTGTTTGCGGCTTCTATTGCAGATTCACTTTGTATGTTCGGTCTCAACGAGATACACACATTCTCTTTCATCAGTCCCAAATATTACGATAAGATCAGACTTGATGCCGACGACAAGCTGCGTAACTCAATAGTGATCTCCAACCCTCTCGGCGAGGACACAAGTGTTATGCGTACAACAGCTATCCCGTCAATGCTCGAGGTCCTTGCGAGAAACAATAATTTCAGCAACGAAAACGTTGGACTTTTCGAAAATGCGACCGTATACATTCCCCGTGAAGCCAACGACCTTCCGAACGAAAATAAGGTCGTTACCATAGGAATGTACGGAAATACAGACTTCTATAGATTCAAAGGAATTATAGAAAATCTTCTCAGACTTGCATCGATCAAAAATGTTTCGTATGTTGCTTGCACGAACAACAACATCTTCCACCCCGGTCACTGTGCCGAAATACTTGCATCTGACGGCGTTAGTCTCGGAATATTCGGACAGATCCACCCGCTCACAGCGGCAAACTACGGTCTTGAAAACACCGTTACCTATATTGCGGCGATCGACTTCGATGCCCTCTTTGATCATATAAACTTCGAAAAACACTACACCCCCATTCCCAAGTTCCCTGCTGTTACAAGAGATTTCTCTTTTGTTTGTGACGAGGAGCTTGAGGTCGGAAAGATAGTTTCATGTATCAATTCTTCGGGTGGAAAGCTCGTAGAAAATGTTAATGTGTTCGATATCTACCGTGGAGAAAAGCTCGGAGAGCAAAAGAAATCGGTATCTATCCGTGTGACATTCCGTGCCGACCATACACTTACAGTTGAAGAGGCAGACAAGGCATCCAAGAAGGTTCTTTCTGCTCTTGAACACGTATTGGGAATTACTCTCAGAGCGTAATTTACTACGCAAAATACAAAAAACCGTTACCTGCCGAAATAGGCAGGTAACGGTTTTTGTATATTTTATTTTGCCGCCTCAAGTATGAGATTGTTTATATTCACACATCGGTTTGGCTCTTTGGAGTAAAGATTTATTTTTGACGATGTAGCAATATCTCCATCGACCGATTGTTCTATAAGAAGCTTGCCGTTATAGAA
>JAFPCR010000039.1 GCA_017390195.1 Clostridia bacterium
AAGTGTTTGAACATATCTTTTAATATGATGTGCGAAAAACAGCAGAATATTCCGTACAGAAAATTTTTGCAAAACACATGGTATGGAGACGGGAGGAAGTGATCTTGATGGATTTTTTGACCTTTTCTTCCGTTATTTTGATCTCGGCAGTGATTTTTGTCAACGGTTGGACCGACGCTCCGAATTCGATAGCAACCGTTGTCGGTTCGGGAGTAATGAAATTGCGATCTGCCGTAGTAATTGCGGCGTTTTGTAACTTTTTCGGAGTGCTTACTGTGGTATTTATCGGGGGCAGGGTAAGCGAGACCGTGTGCCGACTTGTCGCATATGACGGAGATGCGGTATCGGCTCTTTGGATATTGTGCTGTGCTATGCTTTCTGTTGTCGCATGGTCGTTGGCGGCTTGGTTTTTCGGGATACCCACAAGCGAGAGCCATGCCTTGATAGCAGGACTTTGCGGTTCGGCTATCGGGGTGAGGGGAACGGCAGAGACTCGACCCTTGATCTTGGCTCTGGTCGGTCTTGTGCTGTCTACGGTCTTAGCTGTGATTGTCGGTATACTTGTGTATAGGATCATATCAAAGCTCAAGCTCGGTAACAAAAAATGTGCCGCCTTGCAAAAAATGTCGGCAGGGCTTTCATCATTTGCACACGGGGCACAGGACGGGCAAAAATTTATAGGACTGTTTGCACTTTGGGCGGCATTGTCGCAGGGAAATGCCGCTGATATTTCTCTTGATATTGACGGAAACATCTCTGTCCTTGCCGTTTGTATATGCAGTGTTATTATGACGGCAGGAACGGCGTGTGGGGGAGGGAGAATAGTGCAAAAGGTCGGCTTCGGCATGGCAAGTCTTGATGCTGTTGATGGTGCTTGTGCCGACATTGCATCGTTTTTGTGCATACTTTTCTGTACACTCCTCGGTATGCCAGTCAGCACGACTCATACAAAGACTTGTGCGATAGTCGGTGCTTGCCGTGGAAGAGTGAATCGACGCACTGTTGGGGAAATGGTTGTTGCGTGGGTACTTACAGTGCCTGTATGCTTTGCTTGTTCGTTTGCTCTTTCGTCTTTGCTTTGCCGTTATTTTAATTGATCGGCAAATGTAGTTGCAAGCTCGTCACATCGTTCGTTATAGGGGTGTCCGTTGTGTCCTTTGACCCAAACAAAAGTGACCTCATGGCGGTCGAGAAGGGTCAAGAGAGTCTCCCACAGGTCAACGTTGAGGGCAGGGGACTTGTCGGCCTTTTTCCAGCCACGCTTTTTCCAAGACTCCGCCCAGCCTTTTGTTATAGAGTCTATGACATATTTTGAATCAGAGGTAAGTGTTACATGGCAAGGCTCTTTTAAAGCCGAGAGTGCCTCTATAACCGCGGTAAGCTCCATGCGGTTGTTGGTGGTGTTTTTTTCGCCGCCGCACAGCTCACGCTTGTTCGTTCCGTATACCAATATTGCACCCCAGCCGCCGTTTCCCGGATTTCCTCGGCAGGCTCCGTCGGTGTATATCTCAACGCTTTTCATATAATTGAATTCCTTTCGCTCAATTTCGTGTACCGTTCTCCGAAATGATATCTTTTACTATCTTTGATGCCATAACGAGACCTGCCGCCGACGGAACAAATGACAGAGAGCCGAGAGTGGTACGCTGTCCGTCGTCGGACGTTTTTTCGGGCTTGACGGGGATCTCACGTGAATATACGACATTGAAGTGATCTATTCCTCTTTTTCTCAGCTCACGACGCATAATGCGTGCGAGAGGGTCGTATTCGGTCTTTGAAATGTCGGCGATCATAAATCCCGTAGGGTCTGTTTTGTTTGCCGCACCCATTGATGAAATTATCGGAACGCCGACGGAGCAGGCTCTGGCGACAAGCTCGATCTTTGATTTGAGCGAGTCTATGGCATCTGCTATATAGTCATACGATGAGAGGTCAAATTCATCGGCATTTTCGGGAGAATAAAATATTTTATGTGTATTTACACGGCAGTCGGGGTTGATATCGAGGATTCGGCGGAACATCACGTCTACCTTTGCCTCACCGACGGTTGAATGAAGGGCGATTATCTGACGGTTGATATTTGAAAGTGACACGCAGTCGGCATCAAAGAGGTCAATGCTTCCTACCCCTGATCTTGCCAAAGCCTCGCAGACATATCCGCCTACACCGCCAACACCGAAGACTGCCACTTTGGCTGATGCGAGCTTCTCTATTGCTTTTTCTCCGAGTACGAGAGCGGTTCGGTTAAATTCTTCTTTGACAGTTATGCTCATGTTGAACCTCACTTCGATATTTGACATTTGGGCATACGAATCTTTTCGGATATTATTTTATCATAGTTTTCGGTACTTTTCAATCTTTACAAATATATTTTTAAGGTATATAATAAAAGCGTTGTGTGTTTTATATACAGAAAAATGATTTTTCGGAGGTACGGATATGAAATTTGAAGATTTTGAAGAAAAGGAAATATCATCGGAGCTTATTTTTGACGGTAAGGTTGTCCGTCTTATGAGATATAATGTCAGTCTCCCCAACGGGCAGACATCCACACGTGAGGTCGTTCGTCATGTCGGAGCGGTATGCGTTGTGCCGATAACCGACCAAGGCGAGGTCATCTGTGTACGCCAGTTCAGATATCCGTTTGCCGAGGTGCTTCTCGAAATACCTGCGGGTAAACTCAATTCAAAAGGAGAAGATCCCATTGAGGCGGCTATGCGTGAGCTTACCGAGGAGACGGGAGCAAGCTGTGACGAGCTTATCAGTCTCGGAGACCTCTACCCGTCGGTCGCTATATTTGACGAGGTGATACATATGTACCTCGCTACTAACCTTAAATTCGGCGAGAGCCACCCCGACGATGACGAGTTTCTCGAAACAGTCAAGATACCGCTCGATAAAATGGTCGAAATGATCATGAACGGAGAAATAAAGGACGCCAAGACCCAAACGGCGATCCTTAAAGCATCGAACTACCTTAAGGATGCGAGACGATAAAAACTTTTAAAAATACTAAAAGGGCTGTTGCTTCTGCAACAGCCCTTTTTTGGATATTTAGTTAACGTCTGAATTAAGCAATAACAACTGTTTTAACGTATAAACCGTCTGTGTATGTTACTGCAAACGTTGTGTCGGTAACTTCTTTACCGTCAACGATGCCGTATGCTGTAACATTGAATGTTACTGTACCTGTTGTCGGAACACCCTTGATAGTAAGAGCGTAGATGTACTGTCCGTGGAGGTTAGTTTTATCATATATCTTTACACCTGTATCAGTGTTTCCTATCAAAGAGGAGTATACAGTGGTTGTTTCCTGTGTCCAAGACTTTG
>JAFPCR010000040.1 GCA_017390195.1 Clostridia bacterium
CGCATAAAACATCTCGGAATAATTGACGAATTATAACGGCTGTTGTACCATGAATGTGTAGAAACAATTGTTTTGGGAATTTTTTTGCTTTACTGTATCACTTTAACAGGAAAATGATGTTTTTACAGAGAGTCTGTCAAACGGCAGGCTCTCTTTTCTTGTAACGATCGTCAAATACTGCCAGAGTAAATGACCTGATTCCCGTATTTTGTCTTGTTTTAAAAATAAAATTGACGTTTTTTTAAAAATAAAAAAGTATTTTTAAAGAAAAGGGAGTATATTATTATTGAGTAGAATTTTTTGGTTGAAAAAAGTCGCAGATTTTTGAAACGTTTTATTTCGTCAAATGCGGCAGAATGGGGATCTGTATGGAAGATATGCGTTATATGATAATGGAAAGAGAAAGACGTTTTTTTTCTCCTTATGCCTTTCTCACCGAAAACACACGGGGACGTGAAATTCCCATCGAGCCGAGCTCTATACGTACCGAATATCAGAGAGACCGTGACAGAATAGTGCATTCGCAATCTTTCCGAAGACTTATGCACAAAACACAGGTCTTTTTGGCACCCGTCGGTGCCCACTACCGAACGAGGCTTACGCACACCCTTGAGGTGTCGCAGATAGCGAGAACGATAGCACGTGGTCTGTCGCTCAATGAGGATCTGGTCGAGGCGATCGCTCTCGGACATGACCTCGGACATACACCGTTCGGGCATGCAGGTGAGGAGGCGATGCAGGAATGCTTTTCGCCCGACTTCACGCATTATAAGCAGAGCTTGCGTGTTATCGAAAAGATCGAAAACAACGGAGCCGGACTTAATCTTACATGGGAGGTCCGTGACGGAATAGTCAATCACACAGGAAAGTGCATGGCATCTACGCTTGAGGGTGTTATCGTTAAATATGCAGACCGAATAGCATACATAAATCACGATATAGACGATGCCTGTGCGGCAGGTATACTTTCTGCTGAAGATATTCCCGCCGATCTTATAAAAGTGCTTGGAAAGACACATGGTCAGAGGATCGATACTATGGTCATGTCTTTGGTAAATGCAAGTAAGGACAGGCCTATGATCACCATGACCGACGAGATTCAGTCGGCTACCGACAAGCTGCGTGCGTTTCTCTTTGAGGCGGTCTACAAAAACCCGATAGCCAAGGGCGAGGAAAATAAGGCAAAGGAATTGCTCATGCAGCTCTTCCACTATTATGTAAATCACCCCGAGGCGATGCCTGATACATATAAAACAAGATTGGGTACAGAGGACACAGTCGAACGATGTGCATGCGATTATGTTTCCTGTATGACCGATAGGGCAGCGATAGAAATTTACAGAAAACTGTTTGTGCCCGAGGTTTGGCGTGGCAGATGATAAGATAAGTTTTGCGGCTCTGCCGATGAGCCTTCATTAGTTTTGTGAAAACAGTCCGTATTTTCGAAGAAAGGAGACCTTTGCTACGCAGATCTGCTACGCAAAGCTGTGATATTATGATAATACCTCGTGAAATAATTGAAGAGATACAGCATCGCAGTGATATAGAAGAAGTGATCGGCTCTTACGTCAATCTGAAAAGGGCAGGGTCAAATTTTCAGGGACTGTGTCCGTTTCATTCCGAAAAGTCTCCTTCTTTTACCGTTTTTCCTGCGACCAAAAGCTTCTATTGCTTCGGATGCGGAGTTGGCGGAGATGTTTTTACTTTTGTGATGAAAGCCGAAAATCTCGATTACGTGTCGGCTGTCGAAACACTTGCAACAAGAGCGGGTATAACTATCCCGACGGACAAAAATTCGGCAAGCTCCGAGATGTCACGCAGGCGAGTGTTCGATATGAACCTCGATGCCGCCAAGTTCTTTCGACGTTGTCTTTACGACGAGAAGCTCGGCAAGATAGGAATGGATTATCTTTCGGGCAAGCGTCAGCTCTCACAAGCTACCATTAAGCATTTCGGTCTGGGCTTTGCCCCCAACAGCTTCGGTATGCTGACTGACTATATGCACGGACTCGGATATACAGATCAAGAGCTTATGAAGGGATTCCTTTGCGGAAAAAGTCAAAAGACGGGAAGACCTTATGACTATTTCAGAAACAGGATAATGTTCCCGATCATAGATACGTCGGGAAACGTGATCGCTTTCGGCGGAAGAGTTATGGACGACTCAAAGCCCAAGTATCTGAACTCATCCGACACGCCCGGATTTAAAAAATCCAGGAATCTGTTTGCGTTGAACTACGCCAAGAATCACTGCTCCGAGCAGATGATACTTTGTGAGGGATACATGGATGTCATAGCACTCCATGCCGCAGGCTTTGAGAATGCGGTCGCTACGCTTGGAACGGCGATAACGTCGGAGCAGGCACGTATAATGTCAAAGTACACCAAACGGGTTATTATATCGTATGACAGTGACGAGGCGGGACAGCGTGCCGCAAACCGTGCAATGAGTGTTCTTGCCGAAGTCGGAATGGACGTAAGAGTCTTGCAGATGAACGGTGCAAAAGACCCCGATGAATACATCAAAAAATTCGGGCCTGACAGATTCAGGCACGTTATAGGCGAGAGCAAGACGGGATTTGATTATAAAATGCAGAACATATTGGCAAAATATGATATTGTATTGCCCGAGGATAAAATAAAGGCTATCGCCGAGCTTTGCTCCCTGATCTCGGAGTATCCGTCTTCTGTCGAGCGTGAGGTCTATATCTCAACGGTATCGTCAAAGATAGGTGTTTCGAAGGACGGGATCGCAAAGGATGTTGAACGCATACTTCGCAAACGCAGTCAGGAATACAGAAACAAAGAAAGTCGTGAAGCGAAGATGAGCATCAAGGGAATAGGCGACCGTGTCAATCCCGATGCGGCAAAGAATCCTCATGCGAATGCCATCGAAGAGGCGATACTCGGTCTTATGCTCCTTTACGATGAATACCGAAATGCCGTTGCTTCTCAAAGCATTGAGCTGAGCGAGGATGATTTCTTTACTGAGCTTGGAAAACGGATATTTTCGGAGATGATGAGGCTTCAGAAGACTGACGGCGGATTTGCAATGTCGCTTATGGGCGAAAATTTCACCCCCGAAGAAATGGGGCGGATGCAAAAAATGGAGCATTCGAGACGTCAGCTTACCGAAAACGGCTGGGATAATTTCAAAAGCTCGGTCGAGGCACTGAAGTCGGAAAAAGAAAGAATAAGCAACAGGGCAAACGGAGAATGGATGGAAAATCTACGCAAACGCCGTGATGAGCTCAAAAACAAGCAGACACGAACATAAAAGCGTATGATTGTGTTCTTTGCGACAGATGATCTATATACTATAATGTAAAAATAATTTTGAAAACTGCCCGAATATATATTCGGCGGCGGAGATTGGTATACATATCCCCGAAAAAAGAAAGGATTTCATATGAAAAAAACAGCACAAAAAGAAATTTATGAGGAACAGGAAATCGACAGGGATATGTCGGCAGACTGTGTAGGCGAAAGAGAAGAGGCGGTCTTGTCCGATGACACCGCTTACGATGCCGAAAATGCCGTTGACCCGTCCGAGAATCCTGCCGATTGCGATTTTGGAAAGAAGATAGATGTCAACGAATTGATAGAAAAGGGTAAAAAGGGTGCTCTTTCGACCAACGATCTCGACGAGGCATTGGAAGAGATGAACTTCGACCTCGAGCGTATCGATAAGCTATATGAAACACTTGAGGATAACGGCATCCCGCTTCCCGGAGATCTTTCAAACGAGGAAATGGACGACATCGAGACCGAGGTTGAAAAGTTCGGAGCGGGCGAGAATATGCAGAAGATACTCGAGCAGGAGGGACTGTCTATCGATGACCCTGTTCGTATGTATCTCAAAGATATAGGAAAAGTTCCGTTGCTTTCGGCAGAACGTGAAAAAGAACTTGCAGAGCGAATGCTCAACGGAGACGAAAGTGCAAGGGACGAGCTTGTTGAGGCAAACCTCCGTCTTGTTGTAAGTATCGCAAAGAGATATGTCGGCAAGGGAATGTTCTTCCTTGACCTTATCCAAGAGGGAAATCTCGGACTTATGAAAGCAGTCGAGAAGTTCGACTATACAAAAGGATATAAGTTCTCGACTTACGCAACATGGTGGATAAGACAGGCAATCACACGTTCTATTGCCGATCAGGCAAGAACGATCCGTATCCCTGTTCATATGGTCGAGACCATTCACAAGGTATCACGTTACTCACGCCAGATGCTTCAGGAGCTCGGAAGAGAAGCGACTGCCGAGGAGATCGGAGAAAAGCTCAATATGAGTGCGGACAAGGTTCGTGACATAATCAAGATCGCTCAGGATCCCGTGTCGCTTGAAACGCCTATCGGTGAAGAAGAGGACAGCCATCTCGGCGACTTTATACCCGACGAGGATACTCCCGCACCTGCAGATGCCGCATCTGTTGCGATACTGCGTGAGGTTATCGACAGAGAGCTTCACACGCTCACTCCTCGTGAGGAGCATGTAATAAAGCTTCGCTTCGGACTTTACGACGGCAGAACCAGAACGCTTGAAGAAGTCGGAAAAGAATTCGATATCACACGTGAACGTATAAGACAGATCGAATCAAAAGCACTTCGCAAACTCCGTCACCCCAGCCGTGCAAGACATTTAAAGGGCTTTCTTGATTGAGTATTAACAGATTGTTTTAAAACAATTGCCAAAATAACCAACAAATCAACTTGACATATTGCCACAGTTAGTGTAAAATAGTAAACAGCTCCAGGTGGGTAACTCTGCCGCTTGCTGTGGTACAGGAGGATAATTAAACTGATGAAAAAAATTTTGTGCTTAATATTGGCTCTGATAATGCTGTTCACCGTTTGCTTGACCGGATGCTCAGGCGGAGTAGATAACGAAGATGATAATTCAGACCTCTCTGAGGAGGCTTCTGATTCTACCAAAACGCTCACTATGTATGTGATCACCGAAACCAAGGTCTGCAACACAGAAGCAGAACTTAAACGCTTCCTTGAAAAAGAGTGCGGCGGTGATGTAAACAGTGAAGAATATAAAGCTGCAGTTGCAACCAAAGCATCATACGATGCAGTTGAAGCCGCAATAAACAAACTTACAAAGTCAAACTTTAAAACACAGCTTAACATATATTTCTATACCGAGCAGGAGTACTATGATAAGATAGAGTATATGTTTGAGTATAACGAAAAGTATTTTGACGAGGGCGTTTTGGAGTCCGGTGATAAGGATATCGAGGATGAAACGATCATCAACGAGGATTCCGGAGTCGAACTCAAGTATCCCGATGAGATGTTGAATCAGCTCGACATACTTTATGTCGGCTCATACGATAAGTATGTTGAGTACGCCGACAAGGGATGGCTTTCAGAACTCGATTCGAGTATGAGCGGAACATTGAAATCTTATATTTTCCCGACCTTCCTTGAGGCTGTAAAGTACAATTCAGTAACATACGGTGTTCCGAACAACAATATTGTCGGAGAATATACTTATATGCTTTTGAATAAAGAGATTGTAGATGACAATTTCTTTAACCTTTCTGACTTCACCTCTGTTTATTGTGACAGCGTGGATCAGTTCCTTACACTTGCAAGCACCGCATATCCCGAGATGACAACCATTGCAGGTGATATGTACTCTTGCCTGAAGAGCTATGCGTATCTTACTGTCGATCCCGACACACTTGAGGTCTATGACGACACTTTCTCTGTGATCGGATTCGACAAACTCACCGCAGATGCCCCCTCACTTGATGAGCAAGGATTCTATTCCTTTACCAATATGTTTATCGGTGGAAGAACACACACCAACCTCCTCATAAAGCTTAAAGAGTATGAGTATAAGGGATATTACGGAGAAGAGACTGAAGGTAAGCAGTTTGCAATGTCTGTTGTCAAGGGTGACGCAGGCGAGATATACGAAAAGTACGGAGAGGATTATTATCCCGTAGTTATCGGAGCTCCCGAAGCTGACCGTGGCAAGATGAGTGGCAATATGTTTGCTGTAAGCTCATATACTACCGTTGCACTTTCCAGAAATATGGCTATTATCACATACCTGAACACAGACGAGACTGTTCGCAACCTGTTCCAATATGGAATAAAGGGAACGAATTATACATTGAATTCTGACGGCTGTGCTGTTTATGCAGAAGGCAACCTTTATAAGATGGATGTTAACAAAACAGGCAACGTATTGTTGGCGTATCCTTCTCACGATTGCGGAATGACCGCAACTGAGTGGCAGGAATACTTTAAAAAGACAAATGCTGACTCTATACGTCACCCCATGTATGGATTTGAGGAGTATTTGAAGCAGAACGCAGATTCGATCGACAGAGAGCTTATTGGTCTGCTCAATGACTATTCTGCAACGGTAAAGAACCTTATAGACAGTTATAATCCTTCCAACTCTACGATAGATGATTTTAAAACATTTATTAACGACCTTCGTAACAATGCAATAGAGGGTATCCAGATGGAAGTGACAAAGACAGGATCTACTTTGGTTGTTTACAATAGAGATCTGTATAAAGCGGGAACATCTGCGTACGATCCATATATGTACTGCCCGGCAGTGAAGTCCAACGAAGTTACACTTCCGATCAGAGACGATCTGCTTTCGATACGTGCTATATACGAGGACTATCTGGCGTCAATGGGTATACAAAAACAACAATAAAGTACAAATTGTTTGGGCTGTTGCACTTGGCAACAGCCCACTTTTTAGAGGTGGATATGAAATACACGCATATAATATGGGATTTTAACGGTACGATCATTGATGACGTAGATGCTGAGGTCAGATCAATAAATACTCTGTTGATCTCAAAGGGGAAGAGTCCGATCTCAAGTAAGGACGAGTACAGAAAGGATTTCGGATTCCCCATAATAGACTATTATCGAAGGATAGGTCTTGCCTGCGACGATAAAGAATATGCAATTATGGCACCTCTGTGGGTCGAGGAATATATAAAAAATGTCAAGGATGCCCCGCTTTGCCCTGATGTGAAAGAAATGCTTGAGTACTTTAAAGATGAGGGCTATACTCAGCTTATAATATCTGCAAACGAGATAAATATGCTGAATTGGCAGCTTGACGGTCTTGGCGTTCGAGAATATTTTGATGAGATAATAGGACTTGGTGATATAGAGGCTTACAGTAAGATCTTGCTCGGTGTTGAATGGGCGAAAAAGCATCCGGATGCCAAAGCACTTTTTATTGGGGATACATTGCACGATCATGAGGTTGCAACAGCGATGGGAGCAGACTGCGTGTTGGTATCAAGCGGCCACCAACTTGCGAGTACATTGAGGCAAAGCGGTGTTGCGGTCGTAAAAAAACTGACTGATATAAAGACCGTGACTGACCAAACATAAGAGCAAGGAATCGGCGGTGTCCGAAGGTTTTCAAAAAATGTTTTTTAATGAAAGCTTTTCGAGACGCCGCATTTCTTCTATTGCGTTTAACAGTGATGCCCTGTAGCACTCAAAATTGACGATGTCATTGTGTTCGAGATATGTCATCATTTTGGTGATGTTGTCATCCACGCAGTTAAGCTCGGTATAACTTACAGAAAAGCTTATCATAGTCTCGTTGTCTTTCCAATAAAGATATAATTCGTCAAGTTGGGCCTTGCATTCTTCGATATTTGAGATGTCAAGTGTCTCTGCTTTTTCTTTGAGTTCGTCTCCTACTTTGTTTATATAGAAAAAATTAGTAGCTATTATTCCAAGCATTGCTGAAAATATTATCAAAGTTATAATAAAGCTTTTCATTTTTTGAATTTTTCCTTCATAATAATATTCATCTTACCCGAATCGTCCATTGTCAACAAAAAGATATGCCTTGGGTCAAGATGTTTTTTCTCTAACATTTCATATAAACTTGCTTTTTCTATGCCGAGCAATTTTAAATTATAAGAGTTTATCTTGCCGTCGGCGATTATCATATGCATTATGCCGGGTTCATCAATATCAAGTCCGAGCTGCTCAGCTGACGGAGGCTTGCTGCTCACTTTGGGTATGACGGTTATTTTCCCGTTTTGCTCGAGTATGGCGTACTCAACCTCCGAAATGTCCGATATATTGCTTTGGCGGAGTTCGCTTATCAGCTCGTCGAGGGATATTCTTATCTTTGTAAGCTCCTTTTGATTGAGCTTTCCCTTATTTATGATTATATTGGGACGTGCAGAGGCTAAGTTTTTCAGCTTCGGACATTTCATCAATATTACCGACAGTATCACTTCGAGCGTAAGCAATGTTATTATCGGGATCACAGCATACATGATCGGGATTTCTTGGTTTTCTATCGGTATTGCCGCTATTTCAGACAAGAGCAGAGTGGTCACAAGATCGGAAATCTCAAGCTCTCCCAACTGTCGCTTTCCCATGAGACGCATGGTTCCAATGAGTATTACATATATAAGCAGAGTCCTGATTATTATAGTTAACATTATCTTCCTCATATTTTTGACGTTGAGTATATTATTTGAAAAACGGTGTAAAACTATTCCTATGGAAAATGCACTTTTAATACAAATCTGAAGAATAATGAGAAAAATAAAAAAACTCAAAAAACTTTTAAAAAAGGGGTTGACAAGGAGGAGATAATGTGGTAATATAACGGGGTCGCTGCGAAAAAGAGGCGACAGAGAAAAGCATGACAGAGAGATTGTACAAGCCCGAAAAAAATCTGCAAAAAAGATTGAAAAAAGGTATTGACAAAGGGGAAGTCGTGTGATATAATAGCAAAGCCGCTGTTGAGAGGAAGCTCAAAAACAGATAGGCGAACGGTCATTGAAAATTGAACAACAATGAGTAAAGTATAAAGCATAGTATGTGCGAAAGACTAACTCGTGAATTTCTTAAAGAGAATACTACTCAAACAAAAGTAAAAGATAAGCTAGAATAAATAGCTCGAAAAGATTGAAATGCCGAAAGGCTTTTGATACAAATTTTTCGAGAGTTTGATCC
>JAFPCR010000041.1 GCA_017390195.1 Clostridia bacterium
AAAAAGTTTTCCTAAACGCTTCTCATTCAATTTCTTAATTATTTATATAACGCTCATAATAAAAGAGGTATTGTTGAGCAAGACCTGCGTATGCACCGAGCTCCGACGGGTCATAGTTTTCGGGAAAATATTTTTGGATAACACGTCTTATCCAAACATCAACGGGAAAGGCGTTAAGCTTTTCGAAACCAAAAAGAAGCGAGCAATTGGCGACCTTGTCTCCTATGCCACGAACCGAGAGCAGATGCTTACGGCATTGGTCGAGGTCATCGCAATTCCTGAGAAAATCGAAATCAAGACTGCCGTCAAGCACACGGCGTGCGGCGTCGAGTATGTATTTTGCACGGAAACCGGTCTTTAGCTCGGCAAGGACGTCCTCGCCTGCGTCAAAGACAGCCTGCGGAGTTGGAAAGGAGTATGCTATACCGTCACTTCTTCCGCCGTGTTCTTCCATTCCCGGAGCAGAAATAGGTGTTCCGAGACGGCGGGAAAGGCTTTCTACTATCTTTTTTATCCTCGGGATATTGTTCTGCTGTGAAATAATAAAGGAACAAACAGTCTCCCACTCGTCCTGACGCAAGATCCTGATGCCCTGACCGTAATTTACGGCAAGGCGAAGAGCCTCTTTGTCCGAACGAGACAGTATATCCTCTGTCATAACCGAATAGTCGCAGTCAAGTGAAAGGAAGGGATACCACACCGACTCAAAATCGTCGGCGGTGCTGTTGTATATGTAAAGAGTGTCACCTTCCTGTGCAAAGGACACAAATCGTCCGAATGCAACGCCTACAAATTCTTTTTCATGTTGGCTGTTTTCAACAGGCTCGAACCTGAAGCACTGACCGCAGTCAAATATCTTTCCGATATCGAGATATTCAACGCCCTCTATGACTACCGTCGGAATTTTTTCGTCTGTTGCTGCCCGAACAGAGTAATTTTTTAACAGAACATTGCCCTTTTTTGATTCTTTATTCATAACTGTTCCCCATTTAGCAAAAAACTGTTGCAAAATTTAATTATATGTAGTATAATAATCTCTATGAGTGTAAATCAATTTTAACATACCGTTCGGTGGAAATCAAGTGAGGTGGCATAATAAAGTGGAACAAATATATACCATTCCCGTCAACGAGGCATTTTCCGCATCCGAAGCCGACAAAACGATAGGATGTCCTCTGTGTGCCTTGCGAAGAAAACTCGAAAATGACGAGCTTACCTCTATTCTCGGTGCCTCGATGATGGAGCCCGACATACGTATAATGACGAACAAGCAGGGCTTTTGCCGTACACATTACGACATAATGCTGACAAGGAACAACAGACTCGGAATGGCACTTACGCTTGAAAGCCATCTTGATGAAATAAGCCGTGATATAAAGCGTGGTTTCGCCGATTCGGTAGGAAAGACTCCAAGAAAGAGAATTACAGAGCTTGAATCTTCTTGCTATGTATGCAACAGAACAGACTTCAAGTTCTCAAAAATGCTTGAAACAACGATCCTGCTTTGGGACAGTTATCCCGAATTTTCGTCAAAATTCAAGGCTCAGCCCTATTTCTGTCTGCCCCATTACAAGCAGATGCTCGAATGTTCCCAAAACAAGCTCTCAAAGAAAAAGCAGGCTTTGTTTGCAGAACAGTGTGAGGAGATCGTAAATTCTTACCTTGAGACTCTGCGTGAGGACGTAAGCTGGTTCTGTAAGAAATTCGACTACCGCTACGAAGACGAGCCTTGGAAAAACTCAAAGGACGCTATCGAACGTGCGATAAAATTCTTGCGTTCGGACATTCACACAACTCAAAAGGATTCAAACTCAAAATGATAGATCTGCTCGATTTTCAAAAGAAATTTATTTTGACCCATCTGCACAAAGGAGACACCGCCGTTGATTTCACGATGGGTAACGGACACGATACCGAATTTTTGTCCAAGACCGTAGGAGAAAAGGGACGCTTGTACGCATTTGACGTTCAGCAGCAGGCACTTGAATCGACCGCTCGACGTCTTGAGGCAAGCGGCTGTCCGAAGAACTACACTTTGATACACGATTCTCACCACAACGTAAAAAATTACGTTGATGGACCGATAAAAGCAGGAATGTTCAATCTCGGCTGGCTTCCCGGCGGAGACAAGAGCATCACGACACTGCGAAGCACCACGCTTCCCGCTATCCGCTCGGCAATAGAGCTTATGGACCGTGATGCCGTCATCACTGTGGCAATATACCCCGGTCACGAAGAGGGCGATGCCGAAGGGAAAATGGTCGAAGAATTTCTCTCGACCCCCGTACGTTACAAATATTGCTGTACACAGATACGCATAGTAAACTCACCGTCATCTCCGTTCTTCTTTGTGATCGAAAGCAAATAAACGCAATCAGGGAGTAAGTCAAACAACCGTTGCACATACTTAAAGCGTATTTATTCAAAAGTTCAATGTCAAGGAGTTTAATTTAATGCGTAAGGCCTCTTTCAAACGTATTTTTCCGCTGATCTCAATTTTGTTGGCTCTTTCGTCGCTGATTATCATTTTTTCAGCCTGCACAGGCTCGGGAAACGAGAACGAATCCTCGGGAAACGGAAAAAACGAAAGTTTCAACTACTCCTTTGACGCAGATATTTCTCAATACCTTCGATATCTCAATCCCAAGGACTCACAATATAAGCTTTTGGTCAACAAGAAAAACCCTTTGGGTAAAAATTATACTCCCTCGTCACTTGTCGATATCGACACCTCACTTACCTTTCTCGGAAAGAATATCGAGCTTGAAAAATACACGGCTATGGCGGCTTTGGCGATGCTTGCCGAAATGAAGGCAGACGGTATCCGTGGTGTTTATATCACAAGCGGATACAGAACTTACGAAAAGCAAAGCTCGTTATGGTACACATATATAGAAAAAGAAAGTAACGCTCACCCCGATTGGAGCTCGTCTCGAATCGAGCAGGAGGTGCTGACGTATTCCGCAAGACCTGGAACGAGTGAGCATCAAAGCGGTCTTTGCATCGACTTTATCACAGGCGAGATGACGGAGCTTGTCAACTACGGAAGCGAAACACCGAACAACCCGTACGACATCGGCTTTGCCGAGACAGCGGCGTTTGAGTGGCTTTCAAGAAACGCCTACAAATTCGGTTTCATTCTCCGCTATCCCGAAAGCAAGGAAGGCATCACAGAATACAACTACGAATCATGGCATTACCGTTTTGTAGGTCAGGCGGCAGCCGCCGAGATGCACGAGACGGGCGAATGCTTTGAGGAATATCTCAACCGTATAAGTTAATATTTTTACACTTTTTTCACTATGTAACGGCAGATATGCCTCGGGCATATCATCTTACTAAGTTAAAAAGACGTTTTTGAGTCTTTTTTCATAATAACTTCAAAAATATTCAGGAGAGTATTGTAAATCTAACAGAAAGGGAAAGCCGTCAAATGAATAACATCAAAACAGAAAATTTGTTTGACCTGTCACACACCATCGCAGAACCCATACTTCGTGACTGTGAATATCCTTGGCAGGTGTTGCCCAAGATCAAAGCTTTTGTTTGTGAAGTGGGAAAAACTCTCTCAGGCGAGCTTTACGACAATGTAGGCGAAAATATATGGATCGCCAAAAGTGCTGTCGTCGCCCCGAGTGCCACAATAATCGGTCCTTGTATCATTGGGGAACGCACAGAGGTGAGAGTTTCGGCATTCATTCGAGGATGCGTCATCGTAGGCTGCGATTCGGTCATCGGAAATTCCTGCGAGCTTAAAAACTGCATAATATTTGATAACGTTCAGGTTCCCCATTTCAACTATGTCGGAGACTCTGTTCTCGGATATAGATCTCATATGGGTGCAGGTGCTGTTACGTCCAACGTAAAGAGCGACAAAACAAATGTTTGCATAAAATACGAGAACGAACAGATCGAAACAGGCTTCAAAAAGTTCGGTGCCATGCTCGGAGATTTCGTAGAGGTCGGCTGCAACAGTGTGCTTAACCCCGGAACTATCATCGGACGAAACACCAACATCTATCCTCTTTCAAGTGTAAGAGGAGTGATTCCCTCAAACAGCATTTTCAAAAGAGCAGATCAGGTCATTTTAAAGATTAAAAAATAAAACAGGTAAAGGACTGATTACATAATATGAAACTTTTCGGAACGGACGGAGTAAGAGGAGTTGCAAACTCCGAGCTTACCGTCGAACTCGCTATGCAGATAGGTCGCTGTGCCGCTTCTGTGCTTAGCAACGGCTCTGACCACAGACCCGTCGTAGCTATCGGAACGGATACACGTGCATCTGCCGATATGCTCACCTCTGCCATTGCCGCAGGTGTTTGCTCAATGGGAGCAAATGTTCTCCTTCTCGGAGTCGTTACGACTCCCGCTATCGCTTTTCTTCTCGAAAAGCTCAATGCCGACGCAGGTATTATGATCTCTGCATCTCACAACTCGGCTGAATTTAACGGTATCAAGATATTCTCAAAATCGGGTTACAAGCTTCCCGAAATGCTCGAAGAGCAGATCGAGGATCTTATTGAAAAGGGCGACGATGTAACAAAACGTCCTATCGGCGGCGAGGTCGGAACTATCCGTCAAATTGAGAATGCAAGCCGTCAGTATATCGATCACATCAAAAACAGCATTGATTCCGACCTTTCGGGGCTGAACATTGCGATCGACTGTGCAAATGGCTCGGCATCTGCAACAGCACGCACACTCTTTAGCGAGCTCGGTGCGTCTATTTTCGTTCTTTCCGACTCCCCCGACGGAGTAAATATCAACAAAGACTGCGGTTCTACTCATACCGAAGCTCTTGCTAAATTCGTTGTCGAAAATCACCTCGACTGCGGAGTTGCCTTTGACGGTGATGCCGACAGATGCTTGTGCGTAGATGAAAACGGTGAGCTTATCGACGGCGACAAGATCATGGCTATCTGTTCTCTTGATATGAAGCAAAGAGGAATTTTGAACAAGAATACCGTTGTCGGAACGATCATGTCAAACTTCGGTTTCTCTAAATTCTGCGAGGAAAACGATATTGATTTCGTTGCGACCAAGGTCGGCGACCGTTTCGTTCTCGAAGAAATGCTCCAGAACGGCTACAGCCTCGGCGGTGAGCAGTCGGGACACGTTATCTTCAGAGAATATGCAACAACGGGTGACGGTCAGCTGACATCTGTTCAGCTCCTCTCTCTCCTCAAACGCAGTGGTAAAAAGCTCTCTGAGCTTGCTTCTGTTATGAAACGTTATCCTCAGTCCATGATAAACGTAAAGATCTCAAAACAGGGAAAACTCAAATTCTACACCGACGCTGAAGTTGTCCGTGCCATCGATAAGGCGGAAAAAGAACTTTCGGGAAGCGGAAGACTTGTCGTTCGTCCCTCAGGTACAGAGCCGCTTTTGCGTGTAATGGTCGAATCGCTTGATGCAGATCAAGCAGACAGAGTCGCCAAAGAGGTTGCCGAAGTTATCGTCAACCGTCTCGGTAACGTATGATCAGATAATCGCTCAATTTCGGTCAAACGTAAAATGTGAAATCTGAAAATTCGCATTTTACGTTTTGCCGAGAGAGTCGTTATAAATGTAAGTTTAGCGCCAGACCGTATATTTACGGTTAACGAGGTAGAAGGTTTATCGAAAATTCGGCGGATGCCTTCTCGGCAGAGCGAACTGTCGCAAAGACCGACAAAATAGCGGGCAACCGCAGAACAAAACGGTCAAAAAAGCATACCCCGGAAAGCATCCGGAGAAAGTAATAATTATGTGTGGTATTATAGGTTATACAGGTAATGAAAACTCCGTTCCGATCCTTGTCGAGGGTTTGAGAGCACTCGAATACAGAGGCTATGACTCGGCAGGAATATCGGTTCAGGAGGACAAGATCATCACTGTCAAGACAAAAGGCAGACTTGATGACCTTGCAAAGAAATTGGAGGAGCACACAGACCTGAGCTCAGGCTGCGGAATAGGTCACACCCGTTGGGCTACTCACGGCGAGCCCTCCGACCGTAACTCGCACCCCCACAGAGGAAAGCACCTCTCCATGGTTCACAACGGAATTATTGAAAACTATGCCGAGATCGCAGATATGCTCAAGAAGATCGGCTATGTTCTCGAGTCCGAAACAGACACCGAAATTGCCGCAAAGCTCATAGACAGTTTCTATGATGAGTGCCACGACCCTCTTAAAGCAATTTTCAGTGCTACCGAGATCATTCGAGGCTCTTACGCATTTGCGATCATCTTCGAGGATATACCCCACAAGATCTACGCCATCCGCAAAGACAATCCTCTGATCGTCGCTTCGTCGGAAAACGGCGGATTTATCGCATCCGACATTCCTGCGATACTCAAATACACTCGTACATACTTCAGGATCGACGAAAATGTAGTCGCCGAGCTTGACGGTGCAAATATCGATTTCTACAGCTCATCACGTAACAAGATCGCTCAGCCCATCGAGACTGTCGATTGGGATATTGAGCAGGCTCAAAAGGGCGGATTCCCTCACTTTATGGTCAAGGAGATCAACGACGAGCCGTCGGCAGTACGCAAGACCGTTTCTGCTTATCAGCAGGACGACCTGCCCCACTTCGGAATAGAAAAGATCGACAGCGATTTCATCTGCAAATTCAAATCTATAAATATCATCGCCTGCGGTACGGCAATGCACGCCGGACTTGTCGGAAAATACGTGATCGAGAAGTTTGCAAGAGTTCCCGTAAACGTAGATGTTGCAAGTGAATTCCGTTACCGTGACCCCATTCTCTCGTCCGACGACCTGGTCATTCTCGTTTCGCAGTCGGGTGAAACGGCGGATACTCTCGCCGCTCTGCGTCTCTCCAAGGAAGCAGGAGCATATACGCTCGCTATCGTAAACGTAGTAGGCTCGTCTATCGCACGTGAAGCAGACAGCGTTATCTACACCCTGGCAGGTCCTGAGATCTCTGTTGCAAGTACAAAGGCATACAGCGTACAGTGTGCGGTAGTTTATATGTTCGCACTCAGACTTGCACTTGCACGTAACAAAATATCGGTAGAGCAGGCAAGAAAGCTCTGTGTTTCGCTCCAAACGAGCGTTCCCGATGCCATAACGAATGTTATTAAATTCGGAAGTAAGATCCGCAGTGTTTCAAAGAAATATATAAACGCAGAACACATTTTCTTTATCGGAAGAGGCGTTGACTCTTACCTTGGTACAGAAGGCTCGCTCAAGCTCAAAGAAATTTCATATATTCACTGCGAAGCATATGCCGCAGGTGAGCTTAAGCATGGAACTATCTCTCTCATTTCCGAGGGTACTCCCGTCGTTGCAATAACTACACAGTCAAACGTTTGTGAAAAGACGATCTCGGGTATCCGTGAGGTCAAGGCAAGAGGTGCGGTAGTTCTTTCGATCTGCACCCGCAGTATCGCCGAAGAGTATAATATACCCTGCGACGATATGATAGTGATCCCCGATACAGAGATAGACGATATCGACAACGTACTCGACCCGTTTGCGTGTGCAACCGCTCTCCAGCTTCTCGCTTACCACGTCTCCGAGCTTAAAGGTCTTGACGTTGATAAGCCGAGAAACCTCGCAAAATCCGTAACGGTTGAATAAGTATGCGAGGGGTGCGTTAGGAAAACTTCCCAAAAAGTTTTCCTAAGACCTTTCAAAATCTTCGACAAATTTTATAAACAAAAAAATGAGGTTCTCTTAAATTTGAAAGAACCTCATTTTTTATTTGGTGATCATCTCTTCAAAAGCTATTGAAATTTTTCTCAATATGGTGTATTATAGTATTGATAACTACATTAAAAGGACGGAAGCTATTATGGATATGGAAGAACTCAACCGAATACTCGGCGAGGCGGTAAACGATTCGAACCTGCACAGCAATGAGATACCGTCTATTGACCTATATCTCGACCAGATCTTGAGTCTCGTGGCAGATAAGCAAAAGCAGGGTGCAGAGCGTTTTTCTGACCGTGTGCTTACCAAAACTATGGTCAACAATTACTCAAAGGACGGTCTTATAAAGCCTATCTCGGGAAAGAAATATTCAAAAGAGCATATCATTCAGATGCTTGTCGTCTATATGATGAAAAACACGTTTTCGATAAGTGAGATAAAGAGACTGCTCAAGGGAGTATACCTTGACGAAAGCTTCGGCGGTGAAGAACTGCTATCTTCATATGACAGATTCATGGAGATAAAGGACGGACAAAAAAAGCTCTGCTCGGATCTGGCAAGGGATATGCTCGACCGATATGACTTCGACCTTGACGGCAACGAGGACTTTTTTATCTATATAATGAGCTTAGCGTCGATGTCGGCATATCTCGGAGATATCGCACGGGCTTTGCTTGAATCCGCATATCCCGACCCCGAGCTTGTCGAACAGCACGAGCGTGACGAAAACAAACGCCGTGAAGAGCTTGAAAAGGAGCTTGGCAAGCAAGAGAAAAAGGCAAAGAAGGATCAAAAGAAAAAAGGCAAGGAATAAAGGCATAAGTGGCTGGATCGGTTGATCCGGCCACTTATTTTTATGTTTATTTTTTTATACACGCAGACGGATTTATACGTTTGAGACATTTGAGCATCTCATTTGTCATATCGAGATACACAACATTTCTCTCCCCATCCTGTTCGTACAATATAACATATATATTTTCGTTGTTTATGTCCGAGCAGGCAGGCACGACTCCGTGCGGAGAAAATTTTTCTGCTTGCTCTTCGGTATCATCGTCAAGCAGGGCTATCAGCACCGCATCACGCAAAGGGATCTCAAGAATACGCTTGCGTGATTTTTTGCCGTATATAACCGATACCGTCATGGTGTTTGACACCACCGTATACTCGTATTCGACCGATGTATATCTCCATGTGATAAATATCAAAAGTCCGAGTGTTATCGGGATAAGAACTCCCGCAACGATAAATTCCTTTGTCGCAAGTCCGAACACCAGCCATGCTATCACACTCAAAACGTATATCGCCACAAAAATTATCTTCTTCATAATAAGCTCTCGGTCGCTTTTGCGTTTCACCGAGGTTTCGTAAAATATGCCGTTATCCAAAAAGCACACCCCTTTTGCTGACCTTTTTTTCATTTTACCACAAAATATGCAGAATTTCAATTATAATATCGAGGGGAATATTGTTTTTGTTTAAAATTAGTCTTGATATTGACATAAAAATGTTGTATAATTGGTTGTATAATTATAAAATTACGGCATATCGCCTCGGAGGAATGTATATGAAAGCAGTAATTACGGTAACAGGAAAAGACAGCGTCGGCATCATCGCAAAGGTCAGCACGATCTGTTCTGAACACAGCGCAAATATCATTGATATAACACAGAGCGTTCTCAGCGATTATTTCGCAATGATAATGCTTGCCGATATCGACGGTCTCAAGATCTCCTTCTCTGATTTCGTAGACCTTCTCGACAGATTCGGAAAAGAGCATGGGCTGGTCATAAGTGCTATGCACGAAGAAGTTTTCAGTGCCATGCACCATATTTGAGACCGAAAGGATTATCTGAAAAATGATCAATACAGAAGACATACTTGAAACGATAAATATGATACGCCAGGAGAACCTGGATATCCGTACCATAACTATGGGCATCTCGCTCCTCGACTGCGTAAGCGAGGACGAAAACCGCCTCTGTGACAAGATCTATGACAAGATCACAAAACAGGCAAAGGATCTGGTAAAAACAGGAGAAGCTATCGAAAAGGACTACGGTGTTCCGATCGTCAACAAACGTGTCTCGGTAACTCCCATCTCGCTTGTCGGCGGTGCTATCTCGCCCGAAGGATACATAAAAGTCGCTCACACACTCGAAAGAGCGGCTCAGAATCTCGGAATAAACTTCATCGGAGGTTTTTCGGCACTCGTACATAAGGGTATAACTCCCGCCGAAAGAAATATGATATCTGTCATACCCGAGGTTCTCGCCGAAACAAATCTCGTTTGCTCCTCGGTAAATGTTGCAACAACAAAAGCCGGAATCAATATGGACGCTATCAAGCTCATGGGCGGAATTATTAAAAGAGCCGCTTACCTCACACGTGACAACAACTCTATCGGTTGTGCAAAGCTCGTCGTATTTGCAAACGTTCCCGAGGATAACCCCTTCATGGCAGGAGCATTCCACGGCGTAGGCGAACCCGATTCGGTAATAAACGTCGGAGTTTCGGGCCCCGGTGTCGTAAGCTCTGCTATCAAACGTGCAGGCGACTGCGACCTTTCGACTCTTGCCGATATAATCAAGAAAACTGCATTCAAGATAACACGTGTAGGTCAGCTTGTTGCAAGTGAAGCGTCAAGCCGTCTCGGCGTACCCTTTGGTATCGTTGACCTCTCGCTCGCTCCCACACCTGCTATCGGTGACTCGGTCGCAGATATCCTTGAGGAAATGGGACTTGAATCCTGCGGAACTCACGGAACGACTGCCGCACTCGCAATGCTCAATGATGCAGTAAAGAAGGGCGGCGTTATGGCATCGTCACATGTCGGCGGACTTTCTGGTGCTTTCATTCCCGTGTCCGAGGACAGAGGTATGATATCGGCTGTCGAGCGTGGTGCTCTCAGCATTGAAAAGCTCGAAGCGATGACCGCAGTTTGCTCTGTCGGTCTTGATATGATCGCAGTTCCGGGAGACACAGACGAAGCAGTCATTTGCGGTATTATCGCAGATGAGATCTCGATAGGTGTTGCAAATACAAAGACAACAGCTGTCCGTGTTATTCCCGCATACGGCAAAACTGTCGGTGACAGAGTTGATTTCGGAGGGCTTCTCGGTTACGCTCCGATCATCAAGCTTTCTGAATACAGTCCCTCGAAATTCATTTCAAGAGGCGGACGTATCCCTGCCCCGATCCATAGCCTTAAAAACTAATAAAACAAAAGAGCTGAGTAGCTTGTTCCTACTCAGCTCTTTTTTAAATGCACATTACACCGTACTGAAAACTTCACAATTTAGCCAAAAATTTTTTCAAGAGTTTTTGAAAGGTCTAACGCACCCCTCGCATCTCTCAATAG
>JAFPCR010000042.1 GCA_017390195.1 Clostridia bacterium
GAAAAGCGTCAACATTCCGTTTACAGCAAATATCACCGTCATTATGAGCAACAGTGAGATCAGGGCATCAAAATCTACACCGATACCGCCCTCGCCAAGCTCCAACGTGTCAATGGCAAGTCCCTGCATCGCAGGTGCTACAACCTCAAATGCCGTAACGAACACCATTATCACAAGCAACGTGATCAAAAAGATCTTCCTTCTGCCCATATATTTAAGCAACCTGAATATGGTTTTCTTTGCGTTCTTGGGCTTTTGTACATTCATTCTCGCACCCATAGGACCTCCCCTTCTGTTTCCGGGTCCCATGTGAGGCATACGAAGATCCGCTTCCCGACGTGACTGTCTGTTCCCGCCGAAATTATTTGACGAATTCACCCTGCTCACCTCCGTCCTTCATCTGCGAGTTGTATATCTCTCTGTATGTTTTGCTTGTCTTCATAAGTTCGCTGTGAGATGCACAGTGAAGTATACGTCCGTCCTCTTCTATGACTGCGATGCGGTCGGCATTCATTACAGATGCGATCCTCTGAGCTATCATAATGACCGTCGTTTCCTTCATTTCCTCACCCAGCGAGGCGTGAAGCCTTGCCTCGGTCACAAGGTCAAGTGCAGACGTCGAGTCATCAAGAATGAGTATCTCGGGCTTTCTTACAACCGCTCTTGCAATCGAAATCCTCTGCTTCTGTCCGCCTGATAGCGATGCTCCCTTCTCGGCGATCATCGAATTATACCCGTCGGGGAAGCCTTCTATAAATTCATCAGCCTGTGCAATATGTGCCGCACTCTTTATCTCTTCTATCGTTGCTTCACTCTTACCCCAAGCTATATTGTGTGCGATACTGTCCGAAAAAAGCTCGCTCTTTTGCATAACGAATCCGATCTTTTCACGGAGCTTGTGCAGGTCGTATTCCTTTATCGGCATACCGTCAATGAACACTTCTCCCTCGGTCGCATCATAAAATCTCGGTATGAGATTGATAAGAGTAGATTTTCCCGAACCCGTTGCACCGATGACCGCAAACTTCTCGCCATGCCTGATCTTGAGATCGATGTCACGTAAAATGGCATGCTCGGGGCTTGTCGGATAGGTAAAGCCGACTCCTCGAAACTCTACCGCAATACCGTTTGACTCAGCACACTTATCCCCATTTTCGACCGACGGAACAGATTCAAGCACCTCGTTTACACGCTTTGCCGACGCACCTGCCCTCGTTATGAGCCTGAACATCATCGTAAGCATCATAATAGAAGAAAGTATCTGTGTAATATAGGTGATAGCCGCCCCGACAGCACCCGTCGTCATACCTGCTTCGGGGTTGTTCTGTATCTCAAATCCGCCTATATAGATCACCGCAACTATCGCCAAATTTACTACGATATTTATTACGGGAGTCAATATCGCCATAAGATACATGACCTTTAGGTTAGTCTTCTCCAGACTGTCATTCGTTTCTCTGAAGCGTTCACACTCGTATCCCTCACGCACATAGGATTTGACTACTCTTGCACCCGTTACATTTTCCTGAACGACTGCGTTTACACTGTCGAGCTTGTACTGCACCTCCGAATACATCCTCGAGGACTTGACCATAATAACGGCGATCACCGCAACAAGTATAGGAAGTGTACAGAGCAGAACGAGTCCGAATCTTACATTGAGCGAGATCAGCATGATCGTTCCGCCAATAAAAAACACAGGTGAACGAACAAGCATTCTCAGCACCGTTTCGAAAAACTCAACTATTACCGAAATGTCGTTTGTCATTCTCGTTACCAGCGAACCTACCGTAAAATTATCCGTCTGCTCGAGCGACAGCGACATTACCTTGCTGTAAGCATCACAACGCAGATCGTTTCCCGCACCCTGCGAGGCTCTTGCCGCCATATAGGCACATATTATTCCGAAGATCCCACCCATAACGACAAAAGAAAGCATTATAATCCCAAATGTTACCAGAAGCGTCATCGAATCATACGGACCGTCTCCGTGAAAAATATACATAACGTCAGCGGCAAGCTTATTTTTGGAAACATCGGCAATTCCCGTTTTTGTTATTCCGCAATCGACTATTACAGACATCAGCTTCGGCAAGACAAGGTCACAGCCGACCTCTAACATCATCATCAACGGTGCCATAACGGCAAAGATTTTATACGGTTTTAAATATTTAAACAGTTTTTTCATTTTAAGCTCCAAAACACATTTACCTAAGTCAGATCATTTTTTCTTTTGAAACGGTCCGTCTAAAAGGATATTGTCTCTCATCTTTGTCAGCAGTTTCATAAGTATATCATATTCCTGCCCGTCTATTCCCGACATTATGATCTTTTCTATTTGTTTAATAGACTCGAAAACACGCTTTCGGTGTTCTCTGCCCGCTTCGGAAATAAATATACGGCAGGCTCTTTTGTCATTCGGGTCTACCTCTCTGCGAACCAATCCCTCCTCTTCCATCTTGTTCACCGTAAGGCTTACCGTCGGAGGTCGCAGGCTTGAAAGACGGACGATATCGAGCTGACTCAATCCGTCATTATCGGCAACGACAGACAGAATTATTTTTGCACTCATCTGTGTCATTATCCCAACATCAACATTTTCACGCATTTTGGCATTAAAAAGACGTGAGATCTCATTTATTACCATAGTCGGATTTTCTTTGATTTCCCTGTTTTCCTTACGGACAGCCCAAAACGGTCTGGGCGGTGGCATCGGCTCCTGTTCTTGAATATTGATAAATTCTCCGTCTGAATATAACTTTTCTATGTTTTTTGCTTTTTTCGTCAATTTCATTCTTCCCTTCTTTTATACTTTTTATCTCTTTATCTATTGTGCAATTTTTCGATTAGTTAGTTTGCAAACTAATTATATCATTCCATCAAAAAATGTCAATAGGATTATAAAAAATATATAGTTCCAAAACATAATTTTTTTACTTTATTTTATAACACATTAAAGCACAAAAATAAGCACAAATTATTACTGTCTCAAAAAATCAAATCAACTTTCGGTAACAAGTATAAAAAAGCAAAGTTAAAACATGCAAAACATTCTAATACAAGTATAAAGGAAGTTCTCATATGAAATACAAATTTTCACGGTATATGCGATATTTCGCCGCCTTTATGCTCTTTGCGGCAATAGCCGTGTCCGCATCTCTGTCCGCATTGGGTGCGTCGGCAACACAGGGAGCCGACATTCTGTGCTTTGGGCAAAGATTCGGCTCGGATTCGTTCCTCGCTTCGAGAAACTCGTATGCAGGTCTTGAAGTCCTATGCGGCGGTATGCCATTTGGGGTAAAATTTTCGACCGACGG
Source organism: Clostridia bacterium (assembly GCA_017390195.1). Classification (GTDB taxonomy): domain Bacteria; phylum Bacillota; class Clostridia; order Oscillospirales; family CAG-272; genus RGIG1023. The sequence continues at coordinate 3,318 of JAFPCR010000042.1, forward strand.
CGTGCTTATCGTAGGTTTCTGCGATGTCGAATCGGGAGGCAAACACTGCAACCCCGCCAAAGATGCAGGACTGAGGGCACGTGACATCATAAAGAAGATAGACGGCAAAGCTCTTTCGGACGCTCAACAGCTTACCGACATTATCGAGAAAAGCGACGGCAAAGGAGTAAATATAACCTATCTGCGTAACGGAGAGGAAAGAACGGCGACCTTGACCCCCGTTTTCTGTGAATCCGAGGGCAGATATAAAACAGGCATCTGGGTACGTGACAGCGGTGCAGGTATCGGAACTGTAACATTTATAATTCCCGAAACGAAGCATTTTGGCGGTTTGGGACATGGTATCTGCGACTCCGACACGGGAGAGCTTATAGGAATGAAAAGCGGTTCTGTCCTTGACGTAACGGTAAGCGGCCTTGTTCGTGGTCAGGTAGGAACGCCCGGCGAGATAAAAGGCTATTTCAAGCCCGGAAAGATCGGAACTCTGCTCTCCAATACAAGCTGTGGCGTTTACGGAGTTTTCGATTCGATCCCCGCTACGGCATCGGGAAAGACGATAAAAATAGGCTACCGTAACGAAATAAAGCCGGGAAAGGCAACTATTCGCTGTACTCTCGATTCGGGAGAGATGGACGAATATGAGATCGAGATCTCGGATATCAACATTGCTTCAAATTCCTCAAAGTGCTTCGCTGTCAAGGTGACAGATAAACGTCTGATCGATATAAGCGGAGGCATAATTCAGGGAATGAGCGGCTCACCAATTATTCAGAACGGCAAGCTCGTCGGTGCTATAACCCACGTTTTGATCAACGATCCCACCATGGGGTACGGAATTTTCATTGAAAATATGCTGAATGCCGCGCAAATGCCTATGGCGAAGGCATCGTAACAGCAAGATTTAATAAAACTGTTGTCCTTATTGTAACACGCTCCTATCAGGTGTTATTTTAAGGACAACAACTGTTTTTGGGGAAAGATGTTGTCCTTATTATAACACGTCACCTTTTCTTGAACAATGCCTCCCCTCCACGGTTAGCCATATTTCCGCTCTGTCTTTTATCTCTTGTGATCGAGAAATTCAACTCAATACCCTTATTTTTATCAGAAAGAGTATTGCATTACGTCATAAAATCTGCTATAATTGTATATGTAAATTCCACATTATGTTGGAGGTGTATTATGTATATAACGAAAATAATAAAAACCTTATTACTTTTACTGTCGCTGTCCTTGTGTGTTTCTATGCTTTTCTCTTGTTCCAACATCAAATTCAAGGTGGAATTCATTGTTGACGGCGAGGTTTACGAAACCGTTTCTACAAGTGATAAATCAGAAATTGAAATTCCTAAAAACCCCGAAAAAGAAGGCTATGAATTTGACGGCTGGTATTTAAAGAATGGGGATCATTTTACAGCTAATTCCTTATTAGATACCCCCATATCCGATGATATGGTACTAAAGGTTTATGCAAGGTTTATCCCCATTACAGAAGAACACGAAGACTTTTTATTCAAAGCCTGTGACGGTGGCTATGAGGTCATTGGCTATACGGGAGACAATCCCATCGTTACCATTCCCTCTACATATAAAAGCCTGCCTGTTTTGACGATTGGCTTAGACCGCAAAAACGAAGACCGTTTTGCTGAAAACGAAAATATAAAAGAATTGATCATACCGGACGGCGTTACTAAAATCGAAGACTATGCCTTTGAAAGCTGCATAAATCTGACAACGGCTACCATTCCCACCAGTGTAACAGATATGGGACGTTATACGTTTAGTCGCTGTGATAAGCTTTCCGTTGCCACACTTTCTGCAACATTACTTGAATATTTTCCAAAAAAGAACCTCACAACCGTTGTAATCAATAGC
>JAFPCR010000008.1 GCA_017390195.1 Clostridia bacterium
AGGTACACCCTTACAAACATAAAAAAGAGGGAAAAACTTCCCCCTTTAGTTAAAAAATATTTTTCAAGAGTTTTTGAAAGGTCTTAGGAAAACTTTTTTCAAAAAGTTTTCCTAACGCACCCCTACACAAACACAAGATTTTATGATATAATGGTATAAATATATCCAAAACGCAGAGAGGAGTGGCAAGGCATGGCAGATTTCGTGGATTTCAGTTTAATATATCCGTCGGGAGAGGCGATCCGTCGCCATTTAAGTGGAAAAGACGTACCGAATATAGATATGTACGAGCTTGAGGAGTTGGGGCTTGACGAGATATTTAATCTCCGCAGCAGCAGACTCTGTGAGCATTTGACGACCGATGCTGAGACGCTTAAATACCGAATGGAGACATTTTCGGACATGCTTGAAAACGAGCAGATAGGAAAAATGCTGCTCCGCCTCATTCCTGTTTTAAATGACATATTGGAATTAAGAAGGCTCACGTCGGATTCTGCAGACCCGAATGACTATCTTTCGAGCATAACCGAGATAGAGCTTTACATTTCGGGCATAAACATTCTGCACAGCGGACTCAAACAGGCAAAGGGCGGTATAAAGAGCCGAGCCTTCTCATCACTGTATGAAAAGATCACAGAGCTTGCCGAAAGTGAATATTATGCCGAGCTTAACCGCAAGCTTGAAGAGCTTACAAAGCGAGTCAGGGAGATAAAGAGCATAACGGTTGGTGTAAATCTTGACGCACAGCTGCGACCCGTATCGGCAGGAGTTCTTTCGATAAACCCCGAGAAATTCAAGTCGGGTGACGTTATCGAAAAGATATTGAAAATGAATTTCAAGGGAGACGAATACACTTGTATAGCGGACCTCGTTCCCTTTTCCCGTGACAGCTCGTCAAACCAGAGAACTGCGTTGTCAAACGCTTTCCACTCTGCGATAAACGACGTTTACCGACAGTCGCTGAAATCATGGAAGAAGATAGTGCAGAGCTATGTTCTCGACAACACGGAATTTCTTTTGAACCTCTTGCCCGAAATAGAATTTTTGGTCAAGGGAACAGAGCTTCTCCGAAGTCTCAAAGGCAAGGGCTGTCCTCTATGCGTACCCGACATAAGACCGATGGGCGAGTGTGCCTTTGAGGCAAAGAGCCTTTACAACCCCTGCGTTGCGGTCAAGATAGACGGAGAGACGGTGACAAATGACATCTCGTTTGACGAAAAGGCGAGAATTTATATACTTACAGGTCCGAACCGAGGTGGAAAATCGGTAATTACCTGTGCTGTCGGATTAGCCGTTGTGTTTATGCAGCTCGGAATGTTCGTTCCGTCGGAGACGGCGGCGATAAGTCCTGTCGATGCTCTCTTTACGCACTTCCCGACGGGAGCGGATGATACGATAGACAAGGGACGGCTCGGAGAGGAATGTGCAAGACTCGGGCAGATATTCGATTCGGTCTCCGAAAACAGCCTCGTTCTTCTCGACGAATCGCTCTCATCGACGGGTGCTTACGAAGCGTCCTACATTGCGGCAGAGGTGATTGCAGGCTTTGCACAGGTAGGCTGTAGAACCCTCTTCGCAACTCACCTGCACGAGCTTTCGGCACAGCTTGACGAGATACGAGCCAAGGGGGGTGCTTCCATCGACACTCTCGTTGCGGGTATCGAGGACGGAAAGCGTTCCTTCAAGATACACCGTGCCTCGCCCGACGGAAAGAGCTATGCACGTGACATCGCCGAGAAATACGGCTTGACTTACGAGAATATCATATCAAAGATAAATTCAAAATAATTTCAACGAGCAAAGAAAGGAAGCTTTGATTTGCAAAGCCTACGGTACAATAAAATGGATAAGATCTTAAAATGTCTTGAAGACGACGCACGTTTGACTGCCGAGCAGCTTGCAGTTATGTGCCAAAAGGAAGTCTCCGACGTAAAAGACAGAATAAAACAATACGAAAAAGATGGCAAGATACTTGCTTACAAAGCTATCATCGACTGGGATAAGACCGATAGAGAGTATGTTTCTGCGATAATCGAGGTCAAGATCACTCCCCAGCGTGACCGTGGATTCGACAAGATCGCCGAAAAGATCTACAACTACCCCGAGGTGCAGAGCCTTTATCTCATGTCGGGCGGCTACGACCTCTGCGTTTTGATCGAGGGCAAGACTATGAAAGAGGTCGCTTTCTTTGTTGCTCAAAAGCTCGCTACGATAGAAGACGTTATCTCAACCTCAACGCACTTCGTGCTTCGTAAATACAAGGACAAGGGAATAGTTTACTCTGTTCCCGAGGTAGATGAGAGGGGCAATTTTTAATGATCGACTACGAAAAGGTCTTACCCAAAAAGGTAGTTGAGCTTCCTCCGTCGGGTATAAGAAAATTCTTTGACATTCTCGGTAGCATGACAGATGTCGTCGCACTCACCGTCGGTCAGCCCGATTTTCCTACCCCTTGGCATATCCGTGAGGCAGGCATTGAGTCGCTCGAAAAGGGCAAGACATACTATACCGCAAACGCAGGCACTCCCGAATTGCGTCAGGAGATATCAAAATATCTCGACCGCCGCTTTTCTCTTAAATACGACCCGATGCACGAGACAGTCGTTACTGTCGGCGGAAGTGAGGCTATCGACGTTGCTATGCGTGCCGTAATAGAGCCGGGCGACGAGGTCATAATCCCAACTCCCTGCTTTGTTTGCTACGATCCCCTTGCCAAGCTCGCAGGCGGTGTTCCCGTTATAGTCGAGACAAAATTCGAAGATAAATTTAAGCTCACTCCCGAGGCTCTCCGTGCTGCTATCACCCCAAAAACGAAGCTGCTCGTTCTTCCCTTCCCGAACAACCCCACAGGGGCTATCATGACAAAGGAAGACCTCGAGGGTATCGCAGACGTGTTGCGTGACACAAATATTCTCGTCCTCTCCGACGAGATCTACGCAGAGCTTACATACGGCAAACGCCACGTCTCGATCGCATCGATCGACGGTATGCGTGAACGCACGATACTCGTCAGCGGCTTCTCAAAGGCATACTCTATGACAGGCTGGCGTCTCGGCTACCTCTGTGCCCCCGAACCGCTCGCAGCTCAAATACTTAAATTGCATCAGTTCGCTATAATGTGTGCCCCAACGACCAGCCAGCTCGCCGCTATCGAAGCCCTGCGTAACGGCGACGAGGATATCGAAATGATGTCAGCAGAATACTGCCGCAGAAACAATTATATATATGAAGGACTCCGCTCTATCGGTATAGAATCCTTTCGACCCGAGGGTGCTTTCTATATCTACCCCGATATCCGTAAATTCGGTCTGTCAAGCGAGACCTTCTGCGAACGACTCCTCTATGAAGCAAGATGTGCTATCGTCCCGGGTACCGCTTTCGGTAACGCAGGCGAAGGCTTTGCCCGTATCTCCTACGCCTACTCCGTAAACCATATCTCTCAAGCCCTTGAACGCATCGAAGCTTTCATAAAGACACTGTAAAAAATGCGAGGGGATGCCGTGAAAAATTTTGCCAAAAAGTTTTCTCATCGCATCCCCTCTAAAAATTTCAAAAAACTCTTGACATAGTTGTCCGACAGTGGTATAATGTCTCTACCTCTGCCAAAGGGATTTTTTGTTGCACCCGTTTGTGCCAAGCTGTGAAGCCTTGCGATAACTCAAAAATATCGCTGATCTCACACAAAAAGCGGGACATTCTTCGGCATGAGGGAGGTACACAGGCTGCTTTGAGCAGTCAAATAAAATATAATGGGAGGTGCCGAAAACTATGGCTAATGAAGCAAGAGTCAAGATTACTCTGGTATGCACAGAATGCAAGCAGAGAAATTACGACACAAAGAAGAACAAGAAGAACGACCCTGACAGACTCGAACTCAATAAGTTCTGCAAATTCTGCCACAAGCACACTCTTCACAAAGAATCCAAATAATTGGGGGAGGAAATAGAAATGGCAGACACGGAAAACAAAGTCGAAAAAACAGTGACCAAAAAAGAAAAAGCCGAGAAGCCTGCAAAGAAGAAGGACAAACCCGGTATGTTTGCCCGCATCGGAAATTTCTTCCGTAATTTGAAGAGCGAATTCAAAAAAATTACGTGGTCACCAAAAAACCAGGTGTTCAAGAACACCTTGGTCGTTGTTGTCGTTACAGTAGTAAGTGCAGTTGCTGTATGTCTTGTTCACGAAGCGTTCTGGAACGGAATCATCGCACTTGGACAAGTGCTTTAATCTTTGAGGGTTTCTGAAATGAGCGACATAAACGAAATGAATGTAGGTCCGAGATGGTATGTGGCACACACCTATTCGGGATACGAAAATAAGGTAAAGACCAATCTTGAGAAGATAGTTGAAAACAGAGGTCTCGGCAATCTTATATACGATGTCAAGATCCCCGTTGAGACAGTAATCGAAAAGAGCGGCGATACCGAAAAAGAAAAAGAAAGCAAGGTCTTTCCGGGCTACATCTTGATAAAGATGACTATGACCGAAGAAAGCTGGCATGCGGTTCGCAACATCCGTGGTGTTACAGGCTTTGTCGGACCCGGCTCACGTCCCTCTCCGCTCTCGCAGGAAGAGGTAGATGCCCTCTGCATCGAAGAGGTTCGTGTTAAATCAGCATTCTCTGTCGGAGACAATGTCAAAATCGTCAAAGGCTTGTTCGAGGGATACAGCGGTACTATTTCCGCCATCTCCGACGACCTCAATACCATCACTGTTATGGTTAAGAAGGGTCGCCGTGATATGCCCGTAGAGCTTGAAGCAGGCATGCTGGAGATCGAAGCTTAAACAACTATCGTGTTCTTTAAAATCACGAAAATGCGAAAATCAGATCCTTCGGACTTCTGTTAAGCCGAAATTCGTATGTTTATTTTCGCAACAGTGGGAGGGAGAAAATTCTTTTTTACATTCTCCCGTACAAAACCACATTGGAGGTAATTAAAATGGCAAAGAAAGTTATGGGTTACATCAAACTGCAGCTTCCCGCAGGTAAAGCTACTCCTCAGCCCCCTGTAGGTCCGGCTCTCGGTCAGTACGGTGTTGCTATCCCTGTATTCACAAAAGAATTCAACGAAAGAACCAAGAACGACATGGGTCTTATCATTCCCGTCGTTATTACTGTTTACGCAGACCGTTCCTTCACGTTTATCACAAAGACTCCTCCCGCTCCCGTTCTTATTAAGAAGGCTTGCGGAATCGAGACTGCTTCCGATAAACCCAACAAGAACAAGGTTGCTACAATCACCAAAGAGCAGATCAAAAAGATCGCAGAGACAAAAATGCCCGACCTCAATGCGGCTTCTCTTGAATCCGCTATGAGCATGATCGCAGGAACTGCTCGCAGCATGGGCATTGTAGTTGCTGACTAAGGAGGAACTGTAACATGGCTAACAAAAAAGGTAAAAAATATGCTGAGAGCTTTGCTCTCCTCGAAAAATCCAAGCTCTATGATCCCGCTGAAGCATTGAATCTCGTTTGCCAGACTTCCAAAGCGAAGTTTGACGAAACTATCGAGATCCACATCCGTCTCGGCGTTGACTCCCGTCACGCAGACCAGCAGGTAAGAGGTGCCGTAGTTCTTCCTAACGGAACAGGTAAAAAGGTTAAAACTCTCGTTTTCGCAAAGGGCGATGCTGTAAAGGCTGCTGAAGAAGCAGGTGCAGATTACGTCGGCGGTGTTGAATACGCTGAAAAGATCATGAAGGAAAACTGGTTCGATTTCGACGTCGTTATCGCCAGCCCCGACATGATGGCTGTTATCGGTCGTCTCGGTAAGGTTCTCGGTCCTAAGGGACTTATGCCTTCTCCTAAGGCAGGAACTGTTACTACTGACGTTGCCCGTGCAGTTACAGAAGCTAAGGCAGGTAAGATCGAGTACCGTCTCGACAAGACAAACATCATTCACTGCCCTATCGGAAAGGCTTCCTTCGGCTCTGAAAAGCTCAAGGATAACTTCGACACTCTCGTAAGTGCTGTTATCAAGGCTAAACCCGCTTCTGCAAAGGGTCAGTACATTAAGAGCTGCGTTATCGC
>JAFPCR010000043.1 GCA_017390195.1 Clostridia bacterium
ATAAGTGCCGCAGAGCTTGAACGTGCCGCCGATCAATTAAAGGGCGATTCGCCTCTGCGTCGCCGTCTACGTGACATATCCTTGATATATGCCTCGTATGAAAATCTGCTGTCGGAAAGCCTTGAAGCTAACGGCAAGTCACATAAAAATCTTACAGTAACAGATACACTGACAAGACTTAATACCGTGCTTGAAGAAAAGGCGACCGATATTTTCAAGGACTGCAATGTTTACATAGACTCGTTTACAGGATTTACCCACCCCGAGTTTCTTGTTTTGAAGAAAATATTCGAGCGTTGTGACAATGTGACCGTAACACTCTGCACCGACAATAGCATAGGCTCGGAGATGCACACAAAGGGCATAGCACTGACTTCTGCAAGGCTCAGAAATCTGGCAGATAAAGTAGGGATAGCCGTCAACGAGACACTCCTCGAAGCAAAAGAAGATAACCTCCACTGCACCGAATTCGGATTTCTCAAAAAAAATCTCTGGAACTTCGAAGCAACCGATGCCGAGCTTAAAGCAGAAGCACAAAATATAACGAACCGTGGGCATATTTCTATAGGTCGCTGTAAAAATCAGTATTCCGAGGTCGAGATCGCCGTGATCCATATCCTTTCGCTGATACAGAGCGGAATGAAATACTCGGATATAGCAATAGTCGCACGTGATGTTGACTCTTACAGCGGAATTATAGAATCCATGTTTGAGAAGTATAATATTCCCTTCTTTCTGTCCGAGCGTACCGACATTCTGACAAAGCCCTTGACAAAGCATCTTATCTATGCACTCAAGGTCATCACGTCAGGCTACCGTCTAAACGATGTACTAACGCTCGCAAGAACAGGATTTTATGATGCAACACCTGAGGAGATCGACCTTTTTGAAGAATACTGCAACACTTGGAGTATCAGCGGTTCACGCTTTTCGGAAAAGGTCTGGAGCATGAATCCCGACGGGTATACCGTAACGCTTACGTCAAGAGGAAAAAACATTCTTGCGGTGGCAAACAAGGTAAAGGCTCTGATCTTTGTCCCTCTCATGCGGCTCGCTCAAAATCTGCGTGCCTCGTCGGAGCTTGACGGAATGTGCGATGCCATACGCCGCTATATGAGCGATATAAATGTACGTGAAAAGCAAAAAAAGATAGCAGAATACGAGCTTGCTTCAAAAAACTACAAGGATGCAGGCGAGACTCTGCGACTTTACGAATTTATCATCAATTCGCTGAACAGCATATCCTCGCTCTTTCCACATCTCGAATTAAACACCGAGGAATTTTGCTGTGTATTGACACTCGTTTTCGGCAAGACCGACATAGGCTCTGTACCTGCGATATCAGACTATGTAACAATAGGCTCTGCATCAATGCTGAGACTTGAAAACATCAAGGCAACTATACTTATCGGTCTGAACGAAGGAGAATTTCCTCAAACGGTAAAGGACAGCGGTCTGTTGTCCGATGCCGAGAAGGAGACTCTGCTCGAGCTCGGGATCGTTCTCGATTCCAGAAACGAGTTACTTGCCTCCGACGAGCTCTTCTTTGCCCTGCGTGCCATGGCAAAGCCGTCGGAAAGGTTGGTGCTTCTGTATCGCACAGCCGACATCAACGGTAACAGTTGCCGTCCCTCCGGCGTTATAACAAGAGTAAAGAAGCTCTTCCCTTATATAACCGAAACAGATTTTACAAATTCAAGCGTCGAGCAGACAAACGCAAAAAAGCAGACGGCTAACGCCGCCTCGGTTCTTCCCTCGACCGTTTCGGATTTTTATGGCGGTACGATAAATCTCACGCAGTCGAAGATCAGCTCGTTTGTACACTGCCCATACGGCTATTACTGCACATACGTTCTGAAGCTCCGTGAGAAAAAGGTCGCACAGATCGGATATGCCGATGCAGGTACTTTCATTCACTACGTCCTTGAAAATTACGTAAAGCTCATAACCGAAAACGGTCAGACCGCTCCGAAGATCCCGAGTGAAGAAAAGACCGACGGGATCATCAGAGATATCTTGTCGGGATATATATCCAAGATCTGCCCTCCCGAATTCTTTTCAGACGGAATACCCGTGTCGCTCATGCACCGTTTTTCAAAACTCGGAGCTTTGGCTCAGGTGCTTATAGTCAGTATAAACGAAGAATTTTCAAAGAGCAAGTTCCGCCCCGCCTTCTTCGAGCTTAGCATAGGAAACGGAGATGGAGACATAAGACCTTACGAGATACCGCTTGCCAACGGCAAAAAGGTCTGCATAAACGGAAAGATAGACCGTGTTGACCTTTTCAAAAAAGACGGGCAGATCTATGTTCGTGTCGTTGACTATAAGAGCGGAAGCAAAACGCTTTCTCTTTCCGAGGTCAAGAGTGGCGAGGATCTTCAGCTTTTGCTCTATCTCTTTACCTTCTGTAAGAATAGTCGGGCAGGCAAGACCGATAAAGAAGAAAACGGCAATCCTCTGCCTGCGGGAGCAATGTATATGAGTACATACAATGTCCGAGGAAAAGACGGTTCCGGCAACACCCAAACCAAGCGAAGCGGTCTTGTGCTGTCGGACGAGGACGTGCTTTTGGCAATGAACGAGGATCTCGACCCCAAATTTATTTCCGATGCTAAGAAAAAGGACGACGTATGGTACGGAAAATCTGTTTGCTCGGCAGATGATTTTGATATGCTTTGGAACGAGATATGCCACACCGTCGAGGGTATTGCAACAGACATATGCTCCGGAGTCGCAACAAAAAACAAGTCCGAAAAGGCTTGTCGATTCTGCCGTGTTGCCGACTACTGTTCGGGAAAGCTCTCGTGATCCGATCGTCAAAAACAAATTTTAAGTGAAAGGTATTCTATTCTATGAGTCAGCGAATATGGACATCAGCACAGCTCGATGCGATAAATTCATACGGTCAGGACATTCTCGTAAGTGCAGCCGCAGGCTCCGGTAAAACGGCTACGTTGACAGAGCGTGTTATCCGTGCTGTCATCGGCGGTGACGAGGGGCGTCCCCCGATAGATATTTCAAGAATGTTGATAGTTACATACACCCGTGCCGCCGCCGCAGAGCTGAGAGAAAGGATCTCCGACGCATTGGAAAAGGCTATAGAATCTAATCCGTCCGACAGACGGCTCTTTCGTCAGCTCACCCTTCTGCCCTCGGCACAGATAAGAACTATAGATGCCTTTTACAATGAGCCTGTACGTGCTAATTTCGAGCGTCTGGGACTTAATGCAAGCTTCAGGATAGCCGATGAATCCGAACTTTCGGATATGGCACTCAGGATAATGAGTGATGTTATCGAGAGATTTTACGAGCGATACGGTGAGGACTTGGCAACAAACGAGTTCGTCTTCTTTATAGAAAATTTTATAAATGCAAGAGAACAGGACGCTGTAGCAAAGGAATTTACAGAGCTATACAAGTTACTTGAAAACTACCCCGAAAGCATCGAAATAATAAAAAAGACTGCCGAGATGCAAAAAAACGGGGCAGATAAGGATTTCTTTGAGACAGAATACGGAAAAGCCGTCAGGTCGGATATTGCGGAATTTCTTGAATTCGCAAAGCAAGCCCTTACATATGCCGTTGATATCTCGATGTCTGACGATGTACTTTGCAAAAAATATCTCGGTGCAATGGAATACGATCTTAATTTCTGCCGAAGTGCGTCGGAAAAGCTCTCCTGCTCTACATATGAGCAAATGCGACTGTTTTCGAAAGAGTACGAAAAACAGGCTCTGAAAGGTCTGCCCAAGGGCAGAAAAGATGCCGAGACCGAAAGGATCAAAAATCTTCGTGCGTCAGTATCCAAAAATTTTGAAAAGCTTCGGGATAACACATTCGCACAAACTCAAGAGCAGATAAGCCTCGATATGAAGACCTCTGCACGCATAATCGAAATGATGTACAGCCTGCTTTTCGAATTTGACAGATGCTTCAAGGATGAAAAGAACCGTATGAACGTTCTCGGCTTTACCGATGTCCGAAACTGTATGCTGAAGCTCTTACTCGATGAAAACGGTAATCCAACCGACATTGCCCTTGCCTACCGTGAACAGTTCGACTGCATTTATATCGACGAATATCAAGATGTCGACGAGGTTCAGGATCTGATATTCAGCACCATAGGAAACGGACAAAATCGCTTTATGGTAGGAGATATAAAGCAGAGCATCTACGGATTCCGTGGTGCGGAGTCCTCGATATTCGCACGCTACCGCAAGCTTTTCGGAGAGAATATCGGCGGACGTTCTATCTTCATGGCAAACAACTTCCGCTGTTCCGAGAATATAATCAATTTTGCAAACACCGTATGCTCTTTCATCTTCGGTGCTTGTAAGGACAGCATTGATTACCAAAAGGACGATGATCTCATCTTTTCAAAGCCTGTCGACAACAGACAAGAAGGCTATGTCTGCCCTAAGGTATCGGTCGTCTTGATAAATAATCCCAAAGCAAAAAAGCAGACATCCGAGATTGACACCGATGACGAAAGCAGTAATGTTGACGATCTGCCGTTTGAAGAATCAGACACCGCAGATTCAACTGAGAAAGAGACCGCCGTAACCGAAGCGGCTTGGGTCGCCTGCGAAATAGCGAAAATTTTAAACGGCAAAGAAAAGAAAGAAGACGGAAGTCCTATCCGTGCGTCCGACATTGCCGTACTGTCAAGAAGTACAAAATGCGGGGCGGCAATTGCAAAGGAGCTTGAAAAGCTCGGCATTTCGACCGACTGCCCCGTTCAAAAGGATGTAATGCACAGTGTCGAGATGACAGATCTTTTGAACTTCCTTCGCTCTGTCTCAAACCCGCAATACGACGTCTCGTTCTCCTGTGCTTTGAACTCGGCAATATGCGGTTTTTCGCTTGATGAGATAATCAAGATACGTTCATTCGCCGATTCTTCCGCTTCAATGTATGATGCCACCGTAAGCTGCTCCTCACAGGACACTGCTCTGGGCAAAAAATGCCTTGAGTTTTTAAATATGCTAAACGAATACCGCCGTCTCAGCTCTGGGCTGACGGTCGAGCGTTTGCTACGTCTTATATACCGTGACAGCAGACTCGGCATAGACTCTTCCTGCGAAGCGGCTCTCATTCTGTACGAAAGTGCAAGAAAATACGACTCCTATTCGTATAGTGGGCTTGTCGGGTTTATCAAGAATATGGATATGGCAACAAAACAAAAGCCCAAATCCAAGTCCGAAAATGACGGAGATTCAGTCTCCATACTCACAATTCACACCTCAAAGGGTCTTGAATTTCCCGTATGCTTTGTGTGCGGATGTACAAGTGCCTTTGATACTCGTGACACACGAAAGACCTTTGTTTTCGACCGCCATCTCGGCATAGGCTTCCGCATCGACACCAACGGCGGAACACTCAAACGAAATACTCCTATGAGAAGCGTAATCGAAAACCTTATCACTACACGTATACAAGAAGAGGAAATGCGTATTTTATACGTCGCACTGACACGTGCAAAAGAACGTCTTTACGTTGTAGGCGAGTGTCAGAACACCTCGACCTTGCTGTCAAAAGCCGACGTATGCTCATTCGGTTCAAGACCTAACATTCTCAGCGGTGGAAATTATATGTGTTGGGTACTCTCTGGAATACTCAATGCGGGATATAAGATAGACGGCAAAAACGAAGCCTCTCCGTTTGAGATAAAAGAGATCTTCCAGACAGACGCCGCTGACATCGAGCTATGCAAAACCGACACCGCTCAAGCTGTCGATGAAAATACTTACATAGACGGCAACATCGCCGCCAACAGTGATGCCCGACCCGAAGGAGCCGGAGACATTTTCATAAGATCAGTCCTAAAAGAAAAAGAAAAGTTCGTATATCCGTATGAGATACTTTCAAAGTTACCGTCAAAGATGAGCGTTACGGGTATTGGTTCAATTTTATCTCGACTTGAGGGCGGGGACGATTCCAATAGTGACGAAAGTGACGTGTTAGATGAGCTTTCACATATGATGGATAATATGAGTGATCTGTACGGAAATCAGCCAAGCTCCGAAAGCAACAATGCCTCCGTCGCACAGATAGGCACTGCATTTCATGCCTTTTTGCAGTTCTGCGATTTCGGCTTCCTTTCGTCAAACGGTACAGATGCCGAGATAGAGCGTCAAAAATCAGAAAACTTTATTGACGAAAGCACGGCAACGCTTATACCGAAGGCATGGGCTGAAAAATTCAGGCAAAGCTCTTTGCTGAACGTTATTCAAAATGCTTCAAATAT
>JAFPCR010000009.1 GCA_017390195.1 Clostridia bacterium
ATAGGAGAATGCTATATAAAATAAAAAGGAGCTGAGTCATTGACTCAGCTCCAATATGTTTGTGTCTTATGCAATTTTATGCGGGAATGTACTTCTCGATAACCAAATCTGTGTATGCGGTATATTCACCCATGTTGTCTGTACCGCCCCAAGTCTTAGCAAACTCGATCTTCGCATCGGTAAATCCTCTGTTGCCGAAATCAACCTCGGTGCATTCAGAACCGTCCCAAAGCTCCCATGTGATCAGACCGTGATATTCGTTAGTTACACTTACGAATCCGCCCTTGTAGTCGATGACCCAAGAACCGTTGAGGAATCCGTCAACGTCCTCAAAGCGCTCGTTATTGTGAGCCCATGCATCTGTGTAGCATTCTGCGATTATCTCACCGTTTACAGTGTAGTTGTTGGGGTTGGAGGGATCCTTAGAGATGCTTCCACCCTGTACAAGTCTAAGGATAACGGGAGCTGCACCGTTGTAATGCTCGTGGAAGGGAGATACAACTACAAAAGAGAAATCGCCGATCTTAGTAACGAATGTACGTCCCCAATACATTGCCATATTAGCTGGGGTTTCGTTAAAGTTGGTGGAGTAAGAGAGCTTAAATCCGTACTCGAAATCATAGGTGTCTTTGGAAACTACCTTGAAAGGTGCTTTACCGAAAGCAATGATAGAACCGTCGTCCTTGATCTGGGGGTTGGGATTTCCTTCATCCCATCCGCTGGAACCCGGGTTTGATGTGGTGAATTCAAGATTCCATACTTCTTCAGAGAATCCTGTTACAACAGTTTCGGTCTTGAGAGCTATTGTTTCTCTGGGAGTTTCGGGATCAGTTTCAGTTTCTGTCTTGGATTCGGACTGAGACTCAGATTCGGACTGGGACTCAGATTCGGACTGAGACTCAGATTCGGACTGGGACTCGGATTCAGACTGAGACTCGGATTCAGACTGAGACTCGGATTCAGACTGAGACTCGGATTCAGACTGAGACTCGGATTCAGACTGAGTTTCTTTCTTTGACTCTGACTCTGTCTCTGTTGTTCCGCCACCGCAAGATGCAAAAACTGCAACGAGCATGCAGAGAACGCAGAGGAGAGAGATCAATTTCAAAAGGTTTGCTTTCATTTTGTTTTTTTCTCCTTCTCATTTTTTTGGGTTTGAAATAAAATGTTAACCCATTTCGTAACTGATTTTACATTTTTTTTGGCGGTTTGTCAATAGCTTTTTAACATTGAGGCTTATTTTCGTTAATACTTATAAAAACAAGTCTATTGAATTGTGAAAAAAGCCCAAGCCTTGACATCGTCGATGCCAAGGCTTTCACTATATTCTCAAAATATCGTTGTTTTTGTCTATTCCTATAAATTCTACTCTATAATTTTCTGGTGAATTCTATTTTACAATTGTTTATGCGGTGTTTAGCAGCCAATGTCTACCAAGCTTCACGATTATGTATATTGATTTTAACATCTTTCGTTTGAAATGTCAATACCTTTTTTATTGCCTAAATTTTTTTGTTGAAATGTACAGATTGATGTGTGATCAATTATGCAAAATGTTTAAACAAAAACAGTACGGTTGCATTTTGCAATACTACCGTACTGTTTTATACTTTATTTATCTGTTAAAATATCCTTCACGGTAAAGAAGCTCTGCGATAAGAACCGCACCGCCTGCAGCACCGCGGAGAGTGTTGTGCGAGAGACCTACAAACTTATAGTCGAAAAGGCTATCTTCACGAAGTCTGCCGACACTTACGCCCATTCCGCCGTAGATGTTACGGTCGAGAGCCGCCTGAGGACGGTTGTCTTCTTCAAAGTATGTAATGAACTGCTCGGGGGCATGGGGAAGCTTCAACGACTGAGGCTTGCCCGAGAAGTTTTTCCAAGCGTCGAGGATCTCTTCCTTTGAGGGCTTGTTTTCGAAGTTTACGAAAACTGCGGCGGTATGTCCGTCGGTTACGGGAACTCTTATGCACTGGGTCGTGATAAGGGGAGCGTCGGCTTTTACGATCTCACCGTTTTCAACACGACCCCAAACACGCAAAGGTTCCTGCTCGCTCTTTTCCTCTTCGCCGCCGATGAAGGGAATTACGTTGTCGATCATTTCGGGCCATTCACGGAATGTCTTTCCTGCACCCGAGATTGCCTGATATGTAGTAGCCACGATCTGTGTGGGCTTGAATTTGAGCAGAGGAGTGAGGGCGGGAACGTAGGACTGGATCGAGCAGTTCGGTTTTACTGCGATAAATCCTCTCTTTGTTCCGAGACGCTTTTTCTGTGCTTCGATAACAGCGAGGTGAGCGTCGTTGATCTCGGGGATCACCATAGGAACGTCAGGTGTCCACCTGTTTGCACTGTTGTTTGAAACAACGGGAATCTCAGCCTTTGCGTATGCTTCCTCAAGTGCCTTTATCTCGTCTTTTTTCATGTCGACCGCACAGAATACGAAATCTACGAGTTCTGCCATAACGTCGATGCGTGAAGCGTCGATTATAACCATGTCTTTTACGCAATCGGGCATGGGCACGGACATTTTCCAACGTCCGTCAACTGCTTCGGTATATGTTTTACCTGCCGAACGAGCAGATGCGGCGAGAGCCGAGATCTCAAAATAGGGGTGGTCGTGAAGTAAGGTAATGAAACGCTGACCTACCATACCGGTAGCACCGACAATACCGACCTTTAATTTGTTCATAAAGATATCCTCCGTACAAATTGTTTAATGCTGAATTTATGCTATAAGTTACAGCTTGATTTACAGATAACAGAAATTCTATCACAGTTTATGTGAAAAGTCAACAAAAATCACAGTAATTCTTTGTAAATAATATTTTTTGCGACATTTCTGTCACGTGCGGTCGCTTTTATGGCATCCATCTTCTCCATTCCGCAGTTTATATAGTGGTCTACATGCTCTTTTACCGTCATGCTCGACCAGAACAGGTCTGCCTCGTGGATCTCCGACGCTCCCTCGACGACAAGCACGTATTCTCCTCTCGGAGAGTTTTCATTATAATATGAAACCGCCTGTGAAAGTGTTGTACGCATGACCTCCTCGTTCAACTTCGTAAGCTCACGGCAAAGCGAGATCTTACGATCACCTCCGAATATCTTTTCCATGTCGGAAAGGGTAGCCTTCAGCTTGTGAGGAGCTTCGTGATAAACGACCGTTCTGCGTTCGCCTGCCAATTCCTCGAGTCTTTTTCTGCGTTCGGACTTGTCAGCCGACAAAAATCCCTCAAAGCAGAATTTTGACGTCGGAAGTGCAGACAGTGTAAGTGCGACGATCGCCGCACACGATCCGGGGATAGAGGTGACGGGAATGTTGCGTTCGGCACAGAGACGAACCAGATCCTCACCGGGGTCGCTGATTGCGGGAGTTCCTGCGTCGGTGATAAGAGCACACGACTCACCTGCCGAGATCCTGTCGGCGATAACTGCCCCTTGGGTGCGTTTGTTATGTTCAAAATATGATACCATATTTTTGTGGATATTAAGATAGGAGAGCAGTCGCATAGAGTTCCTTGTGTCTTCTGCTGCGATAAAATCCACCTCGGACAGAACGTGAACAGCACGCTCCGACAAGTCGGACAGATTTCCTATCGGTGTGGCGACTATGTAAAGAGTGCCTTTTTGGATCGCATTTTTTTCTTTGGGTGAAAGATCGTAAGAGTTCATTTTAAATACGCCTCAACAAATTTGATGTTATGGAATAATATGTAGTAAATATAATCACGGGGGTGTTTTTATGGCAATAAAAATATACATAGACCAAGGGCATAATCCTCAAAACCCCAATGCGGGTGCAGAGGGAAACGGTCTGCGTGAGCAGGATATAACATATGCCGTCGGTCAGGAATTGGCGACTCTGCTTCGAGCAAACGGAAATTTTGATGTAAGGCTCTCACGTCCGACTGCTGACACAGTTATCGGAACGACAAACACGACAAGTCTGCGGGCGAGAGTCAATGACGCAAATTCATGGGGAGCAGATTATTTTATAAGCATACACACGAATGCTTCAGCAAATCCAAGTGCGACGGGAAGCGAGGCTTTTGTTTATTCGAGACCGTCGCAGGCATACGATCTTGCAGAGCGTATGCTGGTCGGACTGAACGAAGCCACGGGTCTTAGAAACAGAGGTGCATTCGTTCGACCGGGACTTTATGTGCTGAGAAAGACGAGTATGCCGTCGGTGTTGATCGAGCTGGGATTTATCACAAACCCGTCCGACGCATCGCTTATGAACAATAATCCCGAGCTTTTTGCAAGGGGGATCTACAACGGTATCCTTTCGTATTTCGGACTTCGGTAAGCATACCGATCGATACTTAAACAGGCATGGCGTGATATTCACGCCTGTCTTGTTTTTTATTGTGCCAGGTAGAGCTTTTGCATAAACGAGGTGTCTTTTGTCGGAGAAGAATTTATAAATACTACTTCGCCGTCTGCCGTTTGCGAGGGGGATCTTTCATATCCGTATATTATGAGCTGTTTTAACGTCTCACGTGCCGTGCCCTCGCCACCGTCGAAAAGTACGGCATTTTTGCCGATCACACGCAGTACGGTGCTTTTTATAAACGGGTAGTGAGTGCAT
This sequence comes from Clostridia bacterium, assembly GCA_017390195.1. Taxonomy (GTDB): domain Bacteria; phylum Bacillota; class Clostridia; order Oscillospirales; family CAG-272; genus RGIG1023. The sequence goes on from JAFPCR010000009.1 coordinate 4,598, forward strand.
CCGAGAACGACTGCATCAAGCTTCATAACGTCAAACGGTGCGAAAAGCTCACGTACTCTTTTTTCGATATTTTCTCCCTCTGTTTCCCCCGATTCTATAAGCTCTACTATTCCCGGGCAGGGGAGCATTACTATTTTGCTATGTTCGCCGTATTTGCTCAAAAGGCTTATGAATTTTTCCTGATGGAGCGTGACAGGTGTTGCCATTACGATGATGTTCCCGCCGGGCTTGGCGTTGACGGCGGGCTTTAGTGCGGGTTCAACACCGATTATCGGGATATCGGTGTATATTTCACGCAATTTGCTGATACAGACCGCAGTTGCAGTATTGCAGGCGATAACCAGACATTTTATATCCTTTTCATAAAGGTGTTTTGACGCAGACAGTGTCAGACGTTCGATCTCATCTACACTTTTCGTGCCGTAGGGGGCATTCGCACAGTCACCGTAATATATAAAATCCTCGTGTGGCATGAGCTTTTTCAGCTCTCGGAGAATGCTTATCCCGCCTACCCCCGAGTCAAATACGGCGATAGGGCGATCGTGTTTGTTCGTTTTTGTCGTAACAGTGCTTTCGGTATACATTAGAACGCCCCCTTCCGTTTTGATCTCTGAACAGATCGAGCAAGAAAAATTATTTTACCATATCAAGCAGAGTTGCCTCGTCTATTATTTTTACACCGAGGGTCTGTGCTTTTGTCAGCTTTGCGCCTGCTGCCTCTCCTGCAACGACATAAGAGGTCTTTTTTGAGACAGATCCGCTGCACTTGCCGCCGTGCTTTTTGATAATTTCTTCGGCACGGTCACGGGTGAGTGTCGGGAGCGTTCCTGTCAAGACGAATGTCAGTCCCTCAAACCTGTTGTCTTCGATCGTTTTGGTCGCCTCGGTCGTAAGACCTGCATCTGCAAGTCTGCGGCAAAGGTCGATGTTTTGAGGGTGCGAGAAGAAGTTCAAAACACATTCGGCACTTATCTTTCCGAAATCCTCTATCGAGCAAAGCTCTTCCTCGGTCGCATCGAAGCAGGCACTCAACGTTTTGTATTTTGCGGCAAGTGCCGTTGCCGCAACGATACCGATATTGCGTATCCCGAGTGCGTATATAAGGCGTTCAAGCCCTGCGGTCTTGGAGCGTTCTATTGCGTCGACGAGATTTTTTGCGGATCTCTCGCCCATACGGTCAAGCGTCGCAAGATCGGACACGTCGAGGCTGTACAGGTCGGCGGCATCCGAGATCATCTTTGCCGAAAGCAGAGACTCGACGATCTGAGGGCCAAGTCCCTCTATATTCATGGCATCCTTTGATGCAAAATGCTCTATCGAGCGTGATATCTGAGCGGGGCAGGCAGAGTTCGTGCATCTTACCGCTACTCCGTCATTTTCGTCGTAATATATCGGCTCTCCGCACGACGGACAGACAGAGGGCATATTGAACTCACGTTCTTTTCCCGTTCTTTTTTCGGGGTGTGTGCATACGACCTCGGGAATTATGTCTCCTGCTTTTGCAACGGTGACGGTATCACCGATCCTGATACCCTTTTCACGTATAAAGTCAATGTTGTGAAGCGTTGCTTTTGAAACAGTAGTTCCCGCAAGACGTACGGGAGCAAGCACAGCTGTGGGTGTGATCACGCCCGTTCTGCCTACTGCAACGGTTATGTCGAGCAGCTCGGTCTGCTTTTGCTCAGGAGGGAATTTGTATGCGACCGCCCATTTCGGCGTGTTAGTTCCTTCGCCGAGCGTAAGCCTTTGCTCGAGAGAGTTTATTTTTATTACAACGCCGTCTATATCATATTCAAGAGAATCACGTTTTCTGTTGAGCTTTTCGATATGATCTGTTATATCTTCAAGAGATGCGGCGGTCGTGCGTTCTTCGAGAACGTGAAATCCGAGTTCTGTCAATCTGTCAAGCGTCTCTGTGTGAGTTGTAGGGGCATGACCGTCGGCGTACAGCTCGCCGTCTTGGAGGTTGAAGACAAATATATCAAGTCCACGCTCTGCAGTTATCTTGGGATTTAACTGACGCAGTGAGCCTGCGGCGGCATTTCTCGGATTCGCCATAAGCTGCTGACCGTTTTCCTCACGAGAGGCGTTTATACGGTAAAATACCTTTCTCGGCATATATACCTCTCCACGCACGGTGAGCGTGAGCGGTTCGGTCAATTCAAGAGGAATAGAGAATATCGTTTTGAGATTTCCCGTTACGTCCTCTCCCGTGACTCCGTCTCCACGTGTAGCACCACGCACGAATTTTCCGTCAACATAGGTAAGGGCAACCGAAAGTCCGTCTATCTTCGGCTCTACCGAAAATTCCGCTTCTTTTGTAGCTCCTGAATTATTGAGACTTTCACCGACACGCAACAAAAATTCATTTATCTCGCCAAACGAGAACACGTCGGAAAGTGAGTTCATGGTGGTTGTGTGAGAGACCTTATCAAATTTATCAAGGGCTTTTCCTCCAACACGTTGAGTGGGGGAGGAGGCATCGTAATATTCGGGATGCTCGCTCTCAAGTTTTAGAAGTCGGGCATACATCATATCATATTCGTAGTCGGATATTTCGGGATCGTCATAGACGTAATATCTCTTTGCGTGGTATGTCAGAGTCTCACGCAGCTTCTTTATCTCGTTAAGTATCTCGCTCATAAAACTTACCCATATCCTTTCGCTCTGTGTATATGCTGTGTAACTATTATATTATTATAACAAATTTATACTCATATTGTCAATTACGGATAAAAATTTTAAAAATATGTTATATGTGCATATTTCACAAAATCTTAATCATTTTTATTTAATTTATAATTTATACTTTACAAAAAATAAAAACTGTGATAAAATAGAACCAAAGAACAGATAGGAATTTTTCGATACTGTCAATAATATCGAAAAGCAACCGTCCGTTCGAAGATTCAAGGAGGTTACGGTATGAAGATCACGATCAATGGAAGACAATTGTCGGTGTACGACGAGACCAAAGAGTTGGTGAAAAAGAAAATCGCAAAACTTGATAAGTTTTTTGATGCAGACGCTGAGGCTGTGGTGACACTCAGCGTAAAGCACGGAGAGAAAAACATTGAGCTTACTATTGTTAATGCAGGAACCGTGTTCCGTGCGGAAGTTCAGGATGAGACATTCCGTTCCGCATTTGACAGGGCCGTTACTATAATCGAACGTCAGATAAGAAAGAACAAGACACGTCTCGGAAAGCGTATTCACGAGGTTGCATTTGACGACGTATTTCCCGAAGATGCCGTTGAAGAGGAGACCGAGTTTAATATAAGGACAAAGACCTTTTCGATAAAGCCGATGTCGATCGAGGAAGCGATCATGCAGATGAATCTGCTCGATCATCAGTTCTTTGTGTTTAAGAATCCCGAAGAGGAGACCTGCGTCGTATACCGCAGAAAAGACGGTGACTACGGTCTGATAGTACCTCAGTAAATTATTCAATTTTTGGGGGCTGATCCACTTACCGTGGATCAGCCCCTCTTGACGTATTTGCCTTTTTGATGTAAAATGAAACTAAAGACAGAGAGAACATTTTGTCGCTTGTTTGTGTCTTCTATGGCGAAGCATAGAAGAGTCGAACCCAACGGTCTCTCATCACCTATAGTAAAGCAGGGCTCGAAAGGAATTCTTGAAATGAAGGTTCTTATAGCATATTCCACGCATA
>JAFPCR010000044.1 GCA_017390195.1 Clostridia bacterium
ATAGATGAAATGGACGCATGGGAGCTGCTGTCAAAGGACGGAGTCGTTATTACCGCCCCCGACCTCGAGCATGACCGTAAGATCCGTACCGTCATCGTCTATTACGTCTATTACCGTTAAGAGGTGCTAACGTATCTCTACAATCAAAAAAAGAATTGCCGAAAATTCGGCAATTCTTTTTTATTTTAAATGTAAAGAGAGAAATCGCTTATGTAGGTGTGAGGAGTCATTGCATTTGCGGGATAACCGCCCCACCATTTTCCGAAGTTTATAAGTCCGCCCTCAAACATGGATGTAGAAATCTTCAATCCCATACATTCCTCACGGTCCGAGAGACTGCGGAATTTTATAAGTCCGACATTTGAATTGAAGAGCGATAATTCGCCGTCTATATACATAAGCGAGAACTTTGCATTCGAATAACGCACAATATCTTCATTGCTATATGAAAATTCGCAATATGCTCCAGTGTCAAAATATCCCAACGGTTCACTGTGAATAACCTTTGTCATTTCGGCATTTTCGGAGTTTACGTCGTATACGGCATCCTTTAAGATGAAGTAACGCATAGGCTCTGCATGGATCATACAACGGTTGTATGCCTGTTGAATAACAAAAGTTATTCTGCCGACGGTAATATAAAATCTGTCTCCCCAATAAGCAGCGTATTCTCCGCCGAGGGGATATGAGATATCAAGCTTGAAATTCATAATAAAGCCCTTTGTCATGTCAAGAGTCGGGTTCTTATATCTCATATTAAAAGGACAACGGTTTGTCGCAACCGCCTCACCTGATTTTGTTATTTCGACATCAAGACCTACACGTCCGCCACCTCTAAGGCTGCCTTTTATAAAGGAAAGCTCCCATTCAGACTTTTCGAACTGTGGGATAACGCAACTTTTTCCGCTTTTCTTTATAATAAATTCAATCATGGAAGCACAGACCGAGTCATTTTTTTCCAGAGCCTTGATTATCGGTTCGGTTGTGTTTTGCTGAAGAGGAAGACCGTCAGATCCGACATCCAGATCCTTCAACAGATAATCCGTGGAAACTCCAAAAAGATCGGAAAGCACAACAATCTTGGAGGCATCGGGCAAAGCCCCCCCAGACTCCCATTTTGAAACAGACTGACGAGTAACAGCGGTTGCCGTAGCAAGCTCTTCCTGTGACATTCCTCTTGTTTTTCTTAAACGGTAGATTTTTTCGCTTAAAACCACTTTTAAATTCTCCTTGGGGTCTTGAAAAATTATCCCACAATACAAATGTAAATTAAAATTTTCATTTTGTGAATATAAGTATATTTTAACCTTTTATGCTAGATATGTCTATCGACTAAGGTTTGCAATTTGTCAACCAACGTTAACATAAACAAGAACTGCACGCTTTTGTTATAACATAAAGAGTGCAGTTATGTAATCTTTGGTTGACTAATTCGTTGGCAGATTATTTCTTCTTACCCTTGCCCTTCGAGTTGAGACCGAGGAGAGCAGTGATACCGTCGATGATGAAGAGGACACCGAGGATAATAAGAATGATGTCGAGTATACTCCAGAGAACCCATTTAGCAAGAATGAGAAGAACACCGACGAGCAATGTTACACCGGCGGTTGCGATGGTTCTGAAGTTCTTACTTGAGAGCGAAGCGAGCAGATCGATAGCACCCTTTACTGCCAAAAGGATACCGAAAACGAGGAGTACGATGTCAAGGAACAACCAGCCTCCAAGAAGTATAACAAGACCGATAACGATGTTGAAAACGCCGGACACCGAGTCCTTATTTGCTACAGAAAAGATACCCTGAATGATAAAGAGAGCACCTACAACAGTAAGCAAAATGTTGAGCATGTCCGCCTTGAAAACGATGAATAAAACACCGACCAAGACATAAAGCAGAGCTGTGATCCACGCCTTGTTATTTTTGTAAGATTCTTTCATGTGAACAGTCCTTTCTTAAATAAATTATAATATATTTTATTACCGTAACGGTAAATAAGTACCGAGGAAATAACAAAATTCATACAGTAAACATTATACACTGTTTTTTTGCAAAAAGCAACAGTGTTTCTCAAAAAAAATAAATTTGGCAAAATTTATTCTCCACAAGGGCATAAAATGTCAAAAGCATAGGCTGTCGCAAGCAATTGCAACAGTCCTGTAGCTTTTGGAACGGTATTTAATCCCGATCTTTTTCGGAGCTTAAGATCCTGCCGTTGTACGCATCTATAATGTACTCGTAATCTCTGCCCGTTAGACTGTATAAATGTTTGAAAGCTTGTAAAAAATCCGAACCCCACCATCGTGTGATAAGGTTCGGATTTATGTTGCCGACACCCGAGGTTTGGGTGCCGACCCTGTCGGCTGGAGAAGAGGATAAAGACAAATCCGAACCTCACCATCGTGTGATAAGGTTCGGATTTATGTTGCCGACACCCGAGGTTTGGGTGCCGACCCTGTCGGCTGGTGACCCCTGGGAGAATCGAACTCCCGTTTTCGCCGTGAGAGGGCGATGTCTTAGCCGCTTGACCAAGGGGCCATACCGTGATATATTCAGTCGAATTTTCGATATGTTGTTTTAGAAAACACATCATCGAACCTTGCGACCGACTCATTATATCACGGATAAATCAAAAAATCAATAGGTTTTTGATATTTTTTGCAAAAAAATTTGATTTTTTTATTTTTCTTCTCTCCCTACAATGGACAAGTATTCCTCATAGGTGCAAATAAGCCTTGTCGCCGCCAAAAGTGCATTTGCCGTCATGCCATCTGGCAGACCGATCTTGCGGGCAAACTCATCTCTGCGGGCAGAGCTGTCGGGGCCTCCCGAAAGACCGTCGATGTACAGATCTGTCTTTGAGAGGCGATTTTCAAGCGAGCGTTCATATGCCGATTCGTCGGCATATGGTTCGAGCAGGGAATAGAGCAATTCATTTTCCATACCCTCGACGCCGAGCGTACCCTCGGCTGATGCCGATGCTTTTCTTTTTTCCTTGCCCTGTATCTTCGGAATATAGAGCTGAATTATCCTATCCGACGGTACGGCAGAGGAGATGTGTGAGCGAATGAGCTTTCCTGCACCGTCGCTGTCGGTCAGAACGATTATCGGATTTTTTTTGGCGAGTGCCGACATCAGAGCCAGCTTTTCGCTTTTCTTAAATATCCCGAAGCCGTCTGTTGTGATTATCTGTGCATCAGCTATGTTGAGCAGACGCAGTCTGTCGTATTTACCCTCGACGACTATCGGGTATATCAGCTTTAATTTTTTCATTGAAATTCTTTATACGAACAGTCTTATCGTAAAGAAAGCAATGACGATTACACCGAGGACTATACGGTATACACCGAATGCCGAGAAGCTGTGCTTTCTTACGAAGCTCATAAGGTACTTGATACCTATGACAGACACAACGAACGAGACGATACAGCCGACAGCGAGGATCACCCATTCATTAAGCCCCATAGACATTTCGGCTTTGAATATGAACTTCGCTATCTTGAACAGGCTCGCACCGAGCATGGCGGGGATCGCCATAAAGAATGAAAATTCAGCGGCAACGGGACGGGAGATACCGATAAGGCGAGAGCCCATAATGGTTGAACCCGAGCGTGAGGTACCGGGAATGAGAGCGAGCATTTGGAAAGCACCTATTTTGAGTGCGTCAACATAGGAAATGCTCTCGACTGTTTGGGCGGTCGAGGGTTTGTTTGCCTTTGCACGCTCGATGAGGATAAAGGCGATACCGTAGATGATGAGAGCGGCGGCTATGACCGTAGCACCTATGTATGAAACGTGCATTTCGGACTCGTCTGAATAGAGCAGACCTGTGATGAGCATATCAACAGGGATACCGACAACAGCCACGGGAACGCTTGCTATAAGTATTTTTGCCCAAAGCTGCCATGTGCGATTTTTCTCCTCACGCTGCTTTGAGGGAGCGAGGGGATTGAGCTTTTTGAAAAAAAGAACGATGACAGCCATGATAGCACCGAGCTGGATAACTACCGAGAACATATCCCAGAAATCCCCCGACACATTGAGCGGCCAGATCTCGTTAAAGAGGATAAGGTGTCCTGTTGAGCTTATCGGAAGCCATTCGGTAATACCTTCGACGATTCCGAGAAGTATTGATTTAATGATCTCAAATATAAGCATAATAATCTCCGATCTGCCACAGTGTGCGGTGGCTGAAATAATATTGTAGGATCAGATATCGATCCCTGAACGCATGATGTCACCCTCGTGTACCTCAAATGGCACTCTTGCATAGAAGATGAGGGAGGGGTGGGGAGCGGACTCGAGCGGTTCGCCCTTTTCGGAATACAGCTCACTGACGGTGAATGCTCTGCCTGTCTTGCCGGGGGAGATGATCTCGGCTCTGTCGCCGACACAGACCTTGTTTCGTTGAATGAATCGGTAAAGGCGACCGTTCTCGGTTTCGGCTGATTCGCAAAGCGATGTGGGAAGCTCGTCAGGTGTCTTTTGCTCGGTGGCGGTGGCAAAATATGCTTTGTCACGGATATATCCCGTCATTGTTCCAAGCTGAGCATTTTCAGACGGCTCGTCAAGATAATATCCTGTGCAGTATTCACGGTGTGAAACGCCCTCAAGCTCTCTTGCCCAAGCGGGGTCGAAAACATATTTTTGGGGGTCTTTCATATACTCGTCTATCGCCATACGGTAGGCATTGGTTACGACTGCCGTATAGTAGGCACTTTTCATTCTGCCTTCTATTTTAAAGGAAGCGATTCCCGAGTCGATAAGCTCTGGGATATGCTCGATAGTACACATATCCTTTGAGGACATGATAAATGTTCCGAGGTCGTTCTGTTCGATGGGGAGCGGGACCTCGGGGCGTTTTTCCTCTACTATCGTGTAATTCCAACGGCAGGGCTGGGTACAAGCACCTCTGTTGGCATCTCTGCCTGTGAGCGTATGAGAGAGCATACATCTTCCGCTGTAGGAAACGCACATCGAGCCGTGGATAAATGCCTCAAGCTCGATCTCGGCGGGCAGAGCGGCACGTATCTCCTTGATCTCGGAAAGGGTCAGCTCACGAGCCAAGACAAGACGTTTTGCTCCGAGCGAGGCATAAGCGAGGGCAGCGGCAGGGCTGACGATGCTTGCCTGAGTTGATATATGTATCTCCATATCGGGCAGTATTTCCTTGACAGTCGCCATAACTCCGAGGTCTGCGACTATCATGGCATCTATATTTGCATCTGCGATGCTTTTCAGGTATTCACGGAGCCTTGCGTACTCGTGACCGTGAGGCATGGTGTTTACGGTCAGATAGATCTTCTTGCCTCGTTCGTGCGTATATGCGGCAGCCTCGTACAGCTCGCTGTCGGAAAAGTTATCGGCGGCGGAACGCATACCGAAGGCAGTTCCTGCAAGGTATACGGCATCTGCACCGTAGAGCAGAGCGGCACGCAGTTTTTCGAAGTTTCCTGCGGGGGATAAAAGTTCGGGCATATTGTAACTCCTGTAAACAGCAGACAGGTCGGATCAACGACCTGTCACTGTATTGATTTGTATGATGTTTTTGCAGAGATCAGTCTATCAGACCGATCTTTTTCTTGTAAGCGTCGGAAATATCCTGTCTGAGGACATCACGCTGGATCTTTCGAGCGGAGTTTTTCGGAAATTCCTTATCATATATGATATACGTATCGATCCTCTTATAGAACGGAACGCTTGAGTTTATCTGACGCAGAGCGGCGATCAACTCACGTTCGATCTGCTCCTTTGTGCAGTCATCTCCGAGAGCTTCCTTGAGTGCGGATATATTGGGTCGCACGACGGCAACGATGTCATAGTCCTTCTTTTTCGGATTTACCATGCCTACAACGACGGATTCGCCGATGAAGCGATTTCGGCTGAGATATGACTCAAGCTCGTCGGGGAGTATCTTTTTTCCCGATGACGAAACTATAATGTTCTTTTTACGTCCGGTAATATAGATAAATCCGTTTTTGTCGATATATCCGAGGTCGCCCGTGTATATCCAGCTTCCACGCTTAGTCTCTGCGGTAAGCTCGGGCATATTGTAGTAACCGAGCATTACGTTGTCGCCCTTGTAGCGTATCTCGCCGATACCGTTGTCGCCGACATCGTAGATATCAACGACACCGCTCGGCAGAGCAAGACCGACCGAAGCATCACGGAAGCGCTTTTCACGGTTTATGGCAACGATGGGAGAGCATTCTGTAAGTCCGTAGCTCTGTATGGTAAGGAATCCGAGGTCACGCATACCCTTCATTATTTCTGACGATATGTGTGAGCCTTGAACAACAAAGAGGCGAAGCTCGTCCCCGAAGCTCTTGTGGATATCCGAGAATACACGGTGCTTTACGGCGGCTCTTGTCGATGCGGGGTAGAGGGCATTAGTGAGCTGTATGTCACGACGAACCTCTTCCTCGTCACCGTTGCGACGGATATTGTTCCATATTTTTTTATAGATCGATTCAAGCAGAGGAGGAACGCCGAAAACTATGGTCGGGTGATACTCCTGCATGTTTTTTATCAAATATTTAAATGTGTCGCAGAAAACGACTCTTGCACCGCACATGAGCGGGAATAAAAATCCGCAGGTACACTGGTACGCTTGGTGCATGGGGAGCAGAGCAAGTACAATGTCGTCCTTCTTCATAGTGATCATCTTTCCGAGGTCACGAATGTTCGAGCAGAAGTTTTCGTGAGAGAGCATAACGCCTTTAGGCGAGCCTTCTGTACCCGAAGTAAAGAGGATCTCACACATTTCTGTCTTGTCGATGGGAAGCTTTTTGTAGGATGTGTCGCCACGGTCCATGAGGGCTCTTCCCTCACGCAAAATATCTCTTGCCTCGTCGAAAGAAACGGTAACGGTCTTTTCGTCGAGCATAGCGAGCTTTTCCTTGCAGTCCTCGGAATATATCACGGCATCGGCAGAGCAGAATTTTGCTATCTCGGCAACTGCGTTTGGAGAGAACGAGGGGTCGATGGGAACGATCACACCGAGTCCGCAGATAACTGCCATATAGGAAACTCCCCACAGATAGCGGTTGCTGCCGATCAGCATGATTTTTTTGCCCAAAAATCCTCGTTTGAGCAGTCCTGTTCCAAGCTCGTTTACGTCACAGCGGAACTTTCTGTAGGTATATGCCTTGTCAACGCCCTCTTTTTTTTGGACAAAGGCGATCCTATCTCCGTACTGCTTAGCACTTAGGCGGAGCATCTCACGGAGATTTTCAAACGGAACATGAGTACCTCTTCTGTAAATAGGCATGTTCAGTCCTCCTTGTGATAGTTTTCGTTGTCGCAAGTAGATTTGTTTTCGCCTTTATTATAGTACAGTTTTTCTCAAAAATCAACCGATTTTAAGAAACTGGCAGACAATAAGGCACGAAATTTACACTGTAAGATCCATACCGCCGAGAGCAGAGTTTGAAGAAATGATCGGATCGATGACATCACGGACAAAGTTTTCGACCTGTTCGGGGCATCTGCCGATATATTCGGACGGACGGAGGTGGCATTCTATCTCCTCACGGGAGACACCGAATGCGTCATCTGCACAAAGGCGGTCGATGAGGTCGTTGTCAAGCCCCTGCTCTTTGACACGCTTGCCCGCCTCCATGGAATGACGGCGGATTATCTCGTGCAGAGTCTGGCGGTCGCCTCCACGCTTTACCGCCTCCATCATGATGTTTTCGGAAGCCATAAAGGGAAGCTCGCTCATAACACGGCTCTCGATCACCTTGGGGTAAACGACAAGACCGTTGGTTACGTTGATGTATATGTTGAGAACTGCATCTATGGCGAGGAATGCCTCAGCCAAAGCGATACGGCGGTTGGCACTGTCGTCAAGAGTTCTCTCCATCCACTGCGTCGATGCGGTGATAGCGGTGTTTGTTGAATCCGAGATGACATAACGGCAGAGAGCACCCATTCTTTCGCATCTCATGGGATTACGCTTATATGGCATAGCCGATGAGCCTATCTGGTGCTTTTCAAACGGCTCTTCCATTTCTTTAAACGACTGGAGCAAACGCAGGTCGTTTGAGAATTTGTAGGCACTCTGTGCGATGCCCGAAAGAACGTTCATAACTCTTGAATCGAACTTTCTCGAATATGTCTGTCCCGAAACGGGTACGCAGTTTTCAAATCCGAATTTTTCACAGATGTATTTTTCAATGGCATCTATCTTTTCTCCGTCGCCGTTGAGCAGATCCATAAAGCTTGCCTGTGTTCCCGTAGTACCCTTTGAGCCGAGCAGACAAAGGGATTTTGTTACATAGTCAAGGTCATTGAAATCGAGCGAAAGCTCATAGAGCCAGAGCGAAGCTCTTTTTCCGACCGTAACGAGCTGTGCGGGCTGGAGGTGTGTGTAACCGAGACAGGGCAGAGCCTTGTATTCAAGAGCGAAGTCACGGAGATTTTTCATTACCGTTACGAGCTTGCCACGAACGAGATTCAGAGCGTCTCTCATAATGATGACGTCAGTGTTGTCTCCGACATAGCAAGAGGTCGCACCGAGATGGATTATCGGGCGGGCGGTAGGGCAGAGGTCGCCGTATGCGTGAATGTGAGCCATAACGTCATGGCGGAGCTTTTTCTCATACTCTGCGGCAGCATCGAAATCCACATCGTTTTCGTGGGCTTTAAGCTCTGCTATCTGCTCGTCGGTGATGTTCAGGCCTGCCGCCTGCTCTGCTTCTGCGAGGGCGATCCAAAGGCTTCTCCATGTTTTGAATTTTTTATCCGAAGAAAAGAGATACTGCATCTCCTTTGAAGCGTATCTTGTGGAAAAGGGAGAGATGAAATTTGATGTTTCTGACATGACGGGTACTCCTTCGATATGTTAGTGTAGTGTTTTTATGTTCATTTGTTACTGACGGTCAATTGTGACCACTGCAAAATATGAGTTATCTATAGTTGCTACCGCTTCGGATACGAGACGGCGTATGTCGGCATCGCTTTGCTTTATTTCAAAGGGAACGGTTACGTCGAATAGCAGATTTGAGTGTGTTTCGCCCGAAACGAACCTAAAATCATGTATACCGAGCCGAGAGTCGATCTGTTTTACGGCAATTTCGACCGTTCTTCTTAACTCACTTACCCGCTCGTCGTCGGTAACGATAGGATCCATATGGATAGTGCATTGTATGCCAAGCTCGTTGCTCATTCTCTTTTCGATGTTGTCCACGATGTCATGGGACTTGAACATATCGGCAGAGCCGTCGACCTCGATATGAAGAGTTGCGATAGTCCTGCCGGGTCCGTAATTATGCACCATAAGGTCGTGGACACCCAGAGCCTCGGGGTACTGTGAGACGACCCATTTTATCTGTTCGACAAGCTCGTCGCCGGGTGCTTCGCCGAGAATGGAATTTTTCGTTTCATTGAGAATTTTAAGTCCTGCGAAAGCGATCATGAGCGAAACTGCGATACCTGCCCATGCGTCGATGTCGAAGCCTGTTGCTCCGAAAATTACAGTTGAAAGCAGGACAGCCGAGGTGGCGATGACATCGGAGAGACTGTCGGCAGAGCTTGCCATCATGACCTGAGACGATATCTTTTTGCCTATCTTTCGGTTAAAGAGGCACATCCAGAGCTTTGCCAAGATAGAGACAGAAAGAACTACCACCGAAATTATACTGAACTCGGTCGAGGAGGATGCAGTCACTATTTTGGAGATAGAATCGGACGCAAGCTCATAGCCTATCAAAAGTATCAGGAACGAGACTATCATAGACGCAACATATTCGATCCTTGCGTGACCGAAGGGGTGGTCACGGTCGGCGGGCTTTGCCGATATTTTAAAGCTGATGAGCGATATTATCGACGAGCCTGCGTCGGACAGGTTGTTAAAAGCGTCTGCCGATATTGCGAGAGAACCGAAAATAAGACCTGCGGTAAATTTTGCCGCAAACAGCAAAATGTTAAGCACTATTCCGACCAGACTCGCCATAGTTCCGTAGGCACGTCTTGTTTTCGGACTGTTTACATTATCTCTGTCACGTATGAACAGTCGGCATAAAAGTTCTGTCAAGAAGATCCCTCCAAAGGTAAGAATAGTTGGTTTTTAAGGGTTAGAATCTGAAATATAAGAACGGGTTGAAGGTCGAATCGACCAAGAATGCCGTGCAGATGAGCAGGAGAGAGACACAGACTGCGTTTTCTGCATATATGCCGAAGCTACGCCGTCTGAAAAATGCTGAGAGCATAGCCTTTGTCTGCGGAACTGCGGCAAAGCACATTATCGCCGCCGTTGCGAAGCTGCGGACTATCTCATATCCGTCACCGGCATCGACGAATGCCGAAGCACCGACTCCGAACATTGAGCCGAGATAAGACAGACCTGCACTTGAATCCTCAAAGGCGAAGATGAGCCAACCGATAGCTATGAAGAAAAGTGCGTATGAGTGACTCAGGAACGAGGGGAGCTTTTTGAGGAGCTTTCCGAGAAAAGCCTTTTCGATAACGAGCAGAGCGAAGAAGTAAAGTCCCCAGACGACATAGTTCCAGCTCGCACCGTGCCATATTCCCGTGAGAAGCCACGTGACAAAGAGGTTGAAGAACATTTTTTGGCTTGAGCAACGGTTTCCGCCGAGCGGAATGTAGACGTATTCACGGAACCATGTTGACAGAGAGATATGCCAACGTCTCCAGAAATCGGTAATGCTCTTGGAGATATAGGGATAGTTGAAGTTTTCGGCGAAGTCAAATCCCAGCACCTTGCCAAGACCTATCGCCATATCCGAATATCCCGAAAAGTCGAAATAGATATAAGCCGAGAACCACGCAATTCCGAGCCACGCACCGACCACTGTTCTCGTGCCGTCGGGCATGGCGGTATAATAGCTCCACATGGCGTAAGCCGAGTTTGCGAGCAGGACTTTTTTGGCAAGACCGCAGATGAATCTGCGAAATCCTTGAGCAACACGGTCGACCGTTATCGAGCGTGAGGAAAGCTGAAGATCTATGTCGTGATAACGAACGATAGGGCCTGCGATGAGCTGTGGAAAGAGAGTTATATATGCACCGAATGAAGCGATGTTCTTTTGAACGTTTGCCTCACCACGGTAGACATCGATGACGTAGGAAAGAGCCTGAAAGGTGTAGAACGAGATGCCGATGGGAAGTCTTATTCCGATGGGAGAAAGCCCTGAGAATATCGGAATTGCAGAGAGATTTTCTATTATAAAATCGGCGTATTTAAAGAATCCGAGCAGCAGCAGATTAAAAACTACTGCGGCTATGAGCCAATTTTTCTTTGCTTTTGCGTTATCTGCGTTTTTTGACACGGCAAAGCCGAACAGATAGTCTGCGACGATAGTTGCGACCATAAGAAAAACGTATATAGGTTCTCCCCAGCCGTAGAAGATAAGGCTTACCGCCAAGATAGCGGTATTACGCCATCTGACAGGGCAGAGAAAGTGGATCAGAAGAGATACGGGAAGAAACAGAAACAGAAATTCCAGAGACGAGAATACCACTTTTACGTTCCTTTCTTTTGCATTTGGATTCTACCCGCAAGGGTTATGTATCAGCCCCAATACTTACGGTCAAGGCTTCGGTACTGTATTGCCTCGCCGATGTGTCGTGCGTTTATTATCTCGCTTTTATCGAGGTCTGCAACGGTTCTTGCCACACGCAAGATCCTGTCGTATCCACGTGCCGAAAGACCGAGGCTGTCATATGCCATCTTGAGCATTTTATGTGCGGCATCGTCGAGCTTGCAGTATTTGCGTATAGATGCCGAGTCGAGCTGTGCGTTGCAAAATATCTTTGGCTTTGACGGCATCTCCGAGTTGTCGGTCTCCATTCTCTTGCGTGCAAAAATACGTGCGTCGCAGACTCTTTGACGTATCTCGGCAGAGCTTTGGGTGTTTTGGCTGTCTGTCGAAAGCTCGTCATATGAAAGAGACGGAAGCTCTATTTGTATATCTATTCTGTCAAGCATAGGGCCGCTTATTTTCGAAATGTAGCGTTTTACATCTGCCGTTTTGCAGGTGCATCTGCCCGAGGCATGTCCGAAATAACCGCATCGGCAGGGGTTCATCGCTCCGACGAGCATAAACGAGCAGGGGAAAGAGACTCTTCCGTTTGCACGTGTTATCGTGACCTTCATATCCTCAAGCGGCTGGCGAAGTGCATCTGTTACCTGACGTGGAAATTCGGGAAGCTCGTCAAGGAAAAGCACGCCGTTGTGTGCAAGAGAGATCTCTCCCGGAAGCGGATTCGTTCCGCCGCCGACAAGGCTTACGGGCGACATCGTGTGGTGAGGTGAGCGGAAAGGGCGTGATGAGAGAAGAGACTCGTTTTCGGGCAGACATCCTGCCACCGAGTGTATCTTTGTAGTCTCTATCGCCTCCTCAAAGGTGAGCGGAGGGAGTATCGTCGGAAGTCGTTTTGCCAGCATTGATTTTCCTGTTCCCGGCGAGCCGACGAGCAAAATGTTGTGTCCGCCTGCGGCGGCGACCTCCATCGCACGCTTTGCCATTGCCTGTCCCTTTACGTCGGCAAAGTCGAACACGTGCGAATATACGGCATTCTCGAATTTTTCGTCATCGTATAGCTGTGGCTTTATCTGCTCGCCACCGTTGAGGTGAACGGCAAGCTCTCTTATATTCGAGACGGGGTAAACGGTGATTCCATGAACCGCCGCCGCTTCTGCGGCATTTTCACGGGGAACGTATATCTCCTTGATCCCCGCTTCCCTGGCAGACACGCACATACACAGTATTCCCCGAACGGGGCGAAGCTCACCCGAGAGCGAAAGCTCTCCGATAAAGCATTTGTCCTGCATATTGACCGCAGGGCTTATGATCGATGCACAGCGTAAAATGCCGATAAGGATAGCCGCATCGAGAGCCGAGCCCTCCTTGCGTCTGTCGGCAGGTGCGAGATTTACTGTTATTTCGTATTCGGGGAAGTGGTATCCGCTGTTCTCGCAGGCGGTTCGCACACGTTCCTTCGATTCCTTTACAGCAGTGTCGGGCAGACCGACGAGCTGGAAGTCGGGCAGGTTGTTTTGAGTATCGACCTCGACCGTTACCACAAAGCCGTCTATGCCGAAAAGACCTGCACTGTATATTTTAGATAACATGAAAAGCTTTTCCTTTTGTCCAACAATTAGTATTGTTTAATATTATATCATATATTAAACGTATTTACAAGGACGAACGAAAATATTTGGGCATATGTATATTATTTCGATTGACTTGAAAGAGCCTTTATGTTACAATTTAATCGTATACATCGTTTTTTAGGGTTTCGGTGTGATCTTTTAGGAAGGGGGCGGGATGTAACTGTGAAGAAAAACGGCAAAAACAGAAAACCGATAAAATATGTTCTGACAGCGATCCTGATTGCGGGTCTTGTTGTTTTTTCTTTGCTTTTAGTATCTTGTGGCTTGTTTGAAGAGACTCCCGAAACAGAGAGCATGACCGAGACCGAGTCGCAAAACATCGTTTTTGAGTCCCCGACTGACGGACTTTATTCATACGAGGATATGAAGTCGGATATGCTCGCTCTTTCCGAAAAATACAACGGCATCTTCACATCCCGATCAATAGGAACGTCTGCCGATGGCAGAGATATAATGCTTGGTATTCTTGGAAACGAGAACGCCTCACGTCGAATAATCGTAACGGCGGCGATGCACGGCAGGGAATACCTTAACAGCTATGTTGTTATGCTTCAGATCGAGGAAGCTCTTGCATCTTATTATACCGCATCCTTTGACGGTACGGCATATTCCGACCTGTTTGACGCTGTTGCGATCTACATTATTCCTATGTGCAATCCCGACGGAGTGTCGATAAGTCAGTACGGTATCGATGCCGTGCGTGATCCGTCTCTGCGTGCTGAGATCGAAAAGATATACGAGTCCGACAAGGGCTACGGTTTTACAAGCTCTCCGCTGAATAAGTATCTCTCATATTGGAAAGCCAATGCCCAAGGCGTTGATATTAACCGAAACTTTGACTCGGATTGGCAAAAGTATGTGGGAATGGGAGTGCCTTGCTTTATGGATTACAAGGGTAAAAGCCCTGTCTCTGCTCCCGAAACAAAGGCTCTCGTTGATCTTGTAAATCAACCTGTAACTACCCTTGCTTCGGTATGTATCCACTCCTCAGGCAGTATCATTTATCAAAATGATCCCGCTCTCGCCCAGCTTATGAAGAACCTTACCGACTACACTGTAAGCGGTGACAAGGGGAATCTGCCGTCGTTTAGCGAGTGGTGCTATTATACACTCGGTATACCTGCCGTGACAATTGAAACAGGCTCGGGTTATTGCCCGTTTTCGTTTGATAAATATGTCGGAATTTATGACGACATAAACCTTATCCTGCCGACACTTGCTGCTTTCTATCAGTAAAAGCTATAGGGAGGCGTTTAGGAAAACTTTTTGCAAAAAGTTTTCCTAAACGCCTCCCTA
>JAFPCR010000045.1 GCA_017390195.1 Clostridia bacterium
AGGCTCTATCGACAGTATATATACCGTTGCATACGACAGTCTTTATCCAAACCTTGTCAGCGAGGGCAACCTTCAAAAGGCGTACTCGATCTCGAGTATGCTCTACCCGCTCTCAACCATAATGGTCCCCGTGTCGCTTATCTGTTACATCACGGTCGGACTTGCGCCCTTGTTTATATTCAACGCTGTGACGTTCTTTATTGCCGCAGTTTTCGAAACACGTATAGATTATAAGGAAGAATATGTCGATACCTCGCAGCATCACCACACCAAGATGCACCTTGCCGACTTCAAAGAGGGCTTCGGGTATATTACCTCAGACAAGGGTCTTTTCCGTATAACGCTCTTCTTTGTTATCTATGCACTTACCTTGGGTACGGCGAGCACGCTCGTTATGCCTTATTTTACGGGGACTTCGGGAACACCGCCTGTCCTGCCGACTCTGTTTTCGGGCGAATACAGCGGACTTATTTGGTATATGCTTGTTACGGGCTGTGTGTTTATCGGACGTTTTCTCGGCGGAGGATTTCAGTATTTTCTGCGACTGTCGCACAAGATCCGTTACAGAGTAGCCGTGATAATTGCGGTCGTGACGACTGTGATCGAGGCAACATATCTGCTCTTTAACGTTTATGCGATGATGCCGATATGTATCTTCAACGGAATGATATATACTATCCTGTTCAATCTCAGGACCTCGTCAACACAGAATTATGTCTGTGATGAAAAGAGGGCAAGATTTAACGGAACGTTCCAAACGCTTACCAATCTCGGAAACGTATTCGGAATGCTCGTTGCATCGGGACTAAGTACATTTATGTATGTTCCTTATGTGGCATTTATCGCAATGTCGGTGAATATGATCGCCGTATTTGCGGTGTTTGTCGGAGGCCAGAAGCATATCAGACCTATATTTAACAAAAAGCTTTGAGACAGGCACTCAAGGCAGACAAAAAGGAAATGAAAGAACAAAATGGCGGACATATTCGAACTTTTTAAAAAGATCGCATCAAGCGACTCGGCAAAGACATCACAGCCGATAACACATATCGTCGTCGGACTCGGAAACCCGGGAAAGGACTATGCTTTTACACGTCATAATGCGGGCTTTTTGACTCTTGAATATATATCACAGAAGATAGGCGTAAAGATCAACAATTCGAAGTTTAAGGCACTTATATGCGAAGGAAGACTTGCAGACAAGAGAGTGCTGTTCATGCAGCCGCAGACCTTTATGAACAATTCGGGCGAGGCGGTACGTGAGGCGGCGGCGTTTTATAAGATACCGCCCGAGAATATACTTGTGATATTCGATGACATCAGCCTTGATGTCGGACGCATGCGTGTACGCAAGAGCGGAAGTGACGGAGGGCATAACGGTATCAAAAGCATCATTTATCATTTGCAGTCGGACGCATTTCCGAGAATAAAGATAGGTGTGGGTAAAAAGCCTCACGCAGATTATGATCTGGCGGCGTGGGTGCTTTCGGAGTTCTCGGACTCCGAGAAAAAGCTCCTCTTTGACCTTTTCTCGGATGTGATGAGGGGGGCAGAGATGATACTTTCGGGTGACACCGAGGGGGCTATGCAGTTTTGCAACGGACGCAGACCGTTGCAGTGAATATGGTAAAACTATATAGAACAAATACACAAATCGGGGTTATAACAGAATGAGTATAGTGACCGATTGTTTGCGACGGGACGGAGAATATTCGGCTCTGCTGAAGAGCATCAGACGGAATTTCGACGAGCATACGCCGATGCCGTTCCTCGCTAACGGGATTTGCGAGGGAGCGTCCGACGCATTCTTTGTGTCGCTTATTGAGGACATAAGGGATATTTGCGGATGCTCGCTTATTATCTGTCCCGAAGAAAAGGATTGTGTACGCATGAGTGAGCTGCTTTCGCAGTTCGGTCTGAGCAGTGCATTCTTTTCGGGCAGAGACTTTACATTTCATAACATTGTGGCTTCTCATGAGTTTGAGCATGAGAGGCTTTGTGTGCTTTTCGGGATTTTGAGGGGAAGCTACGATGCGGTGCTGACAACGCCCGACGTGGCACTCGGATACACCATTCCGAAAAAACGATTAAAAGATGCTTCCTTGCGTATAGACACCGACACCTCGACAGGACCTGCACATCTTACGCAAAGGCTGGTCGCCGCAGGGTATGCACGTGTCGATATGGTCGACGGGGCAGGGCAGTTTGCACAGAGGGGCGGAATCGTTGATATATACCCCGCAAACGGAGTTTATGTCGGAGTCGGTGATGACGGTGATGTGGGAAAAGAAAAGCAGGGAGCTTTTCCGATAAGAGTTGAATTTTTCGGAGACGAGGTTGACAGGCTCGGTTGCTTTGACGTTGAAACCCAGAGAGTTACCGAGGCACTCGTTTCGGTCGAATTTCCGCCTGCACGGGAGGTGCTGATCGACGGCGAGGCTCTTGAAAATCTCAAAAAGGCTGTTTCGACGGCATTTGCCACGGCAGGCTCGAACAATGAAAGGGCTATTTCAAGGCTTGTTGCCGAAAAGGCGGTGCTTGACGGTGTAGGCGAGGGGGATCTTGCCGTCAACGGCTCGGACGTAGGCTTTGCCGACAAATATATCTCGCTCATCTATCCCGAGCAAGAGAGCCTTATCGACTATTTTGATGAGCAGAGAAATCTTGTTATCATACGCTCGACAAACGGAGTTTATGAAAGACTGCGTTCGGCACAGCGGCAGATGGAAGAGACGGTGTGTGAGCTTATAAACGAAAAAACGATCTCGGCTCGCCATGCCCGGTACTGCAAGCCGAATGATGCGTTTGACACCTTTATCTCGAAAAACGTCACGCTCCATGTTGATTCGCTTTCATACGGAATGTCGTCAAAGAAGCTCGGAGGAGTTTTCGGATTCAGAACAAGGCATCTCGTTTCCTACGCAAACAATTTCGCACTTTTGTGCGAGGATCTGCGAACATATACCGAAACGGGATATAAGACCTTGATCGAGACAGACAATTCAGTGGCGGCGAGGTCGATGGTCGAGATGCTCACAGATGCAGGATTTAAGAATGTAGTTCTTCCGATATCCGAGCAGAGCGGTGAGGTTTACAGTATACAGAAGCTGCCTGTCGGGGCGATACTCGTTGAGCCTAAAAATTATATTTCGGGCTTTGAGATGATAAACGCCAAGATCGCTGTTATGTCAACGGGGATAGAGTCGAGAACGGGAGTCGGACTTCGTGCATCAAAGAGCAAAAGAACGAAGAAAAAGACAGACTCGGCAAAGGCGATCATGTCATATGTAGAGCTTGATGTTGGGGATTATGTCGTTCACGAATCCTACGGTATCGGAAGATACAGCGGTATCGAGACTCTGACGGTAGGCGGAGTAACACGTGACTATATCGGAATTCAATATGCGGGAAGCGACAAGCTTTATCTTCCTGTTGAAAAGCTCGATATGGTGTCGAAATATATCGGGGCACATGCTGAGGACGGACACGTAAAGCTTTCGAAATTCGGCGGAGACGCTTGGAACAGGACGAAAGCGAGAAGCTCGGCGGCTGTCAAGGATATGGCAAAGGAGCTTATTCAGCTCTATGCAAAGAGAATGAGACTGTCGGGCTACGCATTTCCCGTCGATGACGATTTTCAGCGTGATTTCGAGGCGGCATTTGAATATGAGGAGACAGATGATCAGCTTACGTCGATAGATGAGATAAAGCAGGATATGCAGTCATCCGTTCCCATGGACAGATTGCTTTGCGGAGACGTCGGCTTCGGAAAGACCGAGGTGGCACTCCGTGCCGCATACAAGGCGGTAATGGGCGGAAAGCAGGTCGCAATTTTAGTTCCGACGACGATACTTGCACTCCAGCATTACCAAACGGCGATGAGCCGAACACGTGGCTTTGCTGTGAACGTGGATATGATCTCACGCTTCAGAACTGCGAAACAGCAGGCACAGACCTTGCGTAAGCTCAAGCGTGGAGAGATAGACATAATAATAGGAACTCACCGTCTTATATCAAAGGACGTTGCGTTTAAGGATCTGGGACTTGTCATCGTCGATGAGGAACAGCGGTTCGGTGTGGCACAGAAGGAAAAGCTGAAGCAGATAGCAGGCAATGTCGATGTGCTTACGCTGACGGCAACGCCTATTCCGAGAACGCTCAATATGGCGATGGGTGGGATAAGGGATATATCTGTGCTTGAAGAAGCACCGATGAACAGACTTCCTGTCCAGACCTATGTTCTTGAATATGACGATGTGATAATACACGATGCGATAAGACGTGAGATGCGTCGAGGCGGACAGGTGTTCTATTTGCACAATGCGATCGACAC
>JAFPCR010000046.1 GCA_017390195.1 Clostridia bacterium
ACGTACACTACTCCCTCGACGTATTGGATAGAATATTTATTATATTCGGCTTTATATTCAATAGTCTGCGATGCGATCTCTTTTCCGTCATACATAACCTTGATCGCCGTTCCTGCACTCATTATCCTCAACTGAAGCTTATCGTATCCGATACCTACATAGTTCGTATCTGTAACGGTCTCGGCATCTGTTATCTTTACATATGCGGTGATCCTGAAATTCGTTCCTCCGCTGAAGGTGGATACCGTATTTATATCGAAAGTCCTTGCCATACGCCAAAGCAAAAGCTGTGTCGGGGTATTGTAGAGATAGCTCTCGGTCTTGCCCTCCCATTTGCCACGTGTAACGGCATCCTCGAATGTATCGCTAAAAAGTGTTTCATAATCGTATTTATCTTTGTTGATGACCGTCACTTCGCACTTTGCGGTATAACCGCCGTCAAGAGTTCTTGCGGTAATTACACACGTTCCCTTCTTGATTCCGGTAACATTACCGACAGTGTCGACAGTTGCAACACTCTCATCAGATGATGACCAAAGGATTGTAAAGATATCGGCATTGGAAGGAGTTACACTTCCTTTGATCGTCTCCTGCTCCTCGATTCCGATAGTAATGGCAGTTGTTTCAAGAGTGACTCCGTTTACTCTTACACTGTTATCCTTATAGCTCGGATCTCCGACTGCATTCATTTCAAGAACCTTATCAACTATGGCATCGTACCAAGATTTTGCAAGCCTTTCCTGTCCCTTTTCGTTGGGATGCACCGAGTCGCTCATACTAAAATCAACTCTTGGCAAAAACTTTGTGTTTTCATAAAGGTCTACAAAATAAAGCTGTCCCTCGTATTTGTCGGGATCTTCTTTGATCATATCTTTAATGAGACCTCCAAGCTTACCGTTCAGTCCTTTTGTCCCGCCATATCCCTTAGAGGCATCAGGGGCAGTTCCCGATGCTTGAGCTATCATCGTTCCGCAATAAAGAATTATATCGGGGCTTATTTCAAATACACGCTCTATAAATCGCTTATACACTGTGTCGATATTATCAACATCTACGGTGCGATAGTAATTGTTATGACCGATCATAACAAGGGCTATGTCTGCCTCCCCGTTCGTTTTAAGGTATCTGGGAAGATAGTCATATGTACTGCGTGCATTCGGTGCTGTATTAGGGCCTATCACCGCACCTCCGCAACCTCCGTGATATGAATATTCCTCGGGAAGTCTGGGGTCGTTACTCTTTTCAGAGCCTGTAAACTTAAAGGTACAGCCTGCCGAGTAAAGCATCTCATACAAATAGTAGCGATAGGCACTGTATGTACCCGGGCCCTGGGTAATAGAGTCGCCGATACAGCAAATATTTACGCTCTTAGGTGTCTCCATTTCAGGTCTTGTCTCACGACTTTCCACCAATTCGGTTTGTGATCCGCTTTCGCTTTCCTCTATACTACTCTCGGTCTCGCTTTCAGTCTGACTCTCGGTCTTACTCTCGGTCTGACTTTCATCTGTTGTCTCACCGTTCTGCCCCCCACACGAGGCAAAGATCGATGCAACCATCGATATGATAAGAACGACGCATAATAATTTTAAAAACTTTTCCATAAGATACACCTCGTTTTTGTACTCGGGGACTGTTCCGTATGCTCTCAGAATACAGTCATTATACTACTAATGCTGTGATAACTGTCATAGAAATTTTACCATGTTTTAAGGAGATTGTCAACAACGCATCATTTCATCTTCCAAAAAGCACATACCCTCCGCCTAAGCGGAGGGTATGTGCTTTTGATATCAAGCAATTTTATAAATGTTGCTCTTAACTCAATTGTTCCGTTTATTACTTTGCTGCCTCAACAACGAGCTTGTTCATCTGTACACATCTGTTGGGTTCTTTGGAGTAAAGGTTAACCTTAGCAGAATCTGCAAGATCGCCGTCGATAGCCTTTTCTACAAGGATCTCTCCGTTACGAAGAATAGAAGCAGTTCCGTTGATGTACTGAAGTGTATACTCATTGTAGTTTGCCTGGTAAGGAAGACTTGCAGAAGCAACCTCCTTGCCGTCATACATAAGCTTAACACCTGTTCCAGCACTCATTATTTTCATTTGAAGTTTATCGTACTTTATTCCTACGTAGTTTGCATCGCTGGAGCCTTCGTTACCTGTGATCTGTACCGATGCAGTGATCTTAAAATTGTCTCCGCATTCAAGAGACTTCACGGTATCTAAGTCAAGAGTTCTTGCCTGGAACCAAAGAAGAAGCTTTGCAGAGTCGGTGTACAGATAACTTTCTGTCTTACCTTCCCACTTGCCCTGCGTAACATTGTTCTCAAAGGTATCGTTGAAGAGTTCCTTATAATTATAAGTTTCCTTCTGAACTACAGTAACTTCGCACTTTGCAGTATATCCACCGTCAAGTGTTTTACCTGTAATTGTACATGTTCCTGCTCCTACACCTGTTACAACTCCGAGAGAGTTAACAGTTGCAATGCTTTCATCGGACGATGACCAGAGAATTGTAAAGATCTCGGCTCTTGAAGGAGTTACACTTGCCTTAACAGTCTTGCCTTCTCCAACACCTATTGAAAGAGTCGTTTCTTCCATCTTGATACCGTTTACACGTGTGCCGCCATTGTAGTTGGGGTCGCCTACTCTGTTCATTTCAAGGACCTTCTCCACAATTGCATCATACCAAGCCTTCGCAAGCTTTGCCTGTCCGTTTTCGTTGGGATGTGCTCCGTCACCGGGGTTGAAGTCAACAGCAGAGTCAAACTTTACGTCGTTGTAAAGGTCTACAAAGAAGAGCTTGCCCTCAAACTTTTCGGGGTTTGTCGCAATCATATCGCTGATAATACCCTCAAGCTTTTGGTTGAGACCTCTTGAACCGCCATAACCCTTATATGTATCGGGAGCCTCTCCTGATGCCTGTGCTACCATCGTTCCGCAGTAAAGAACGATATCGGGGCAAGTTCTGAATATCTGCATGATAAAATTCTTGTATACCTGTTCGATATTATCAACGTCTATCAAGTGATAGTAGTTGTTGTGACCGAGCATAACGAGAGCCATATCTGCTTCGCCGTTGGTCTTGAGATAGGTATTAAGATAGTCGTATGTGCTACGTGCACCCTGCTGGTTGTTAGGGCCGATCACCGCTCCGCCGTATCCGCCATGGTATGAATATGCTGTGGGGAGTCTGGGGTCTGTGCTCTTCTCAGAGCCTGTAAACTTAAAGGTACAGCCTGCGGAATAGAGCATCTCGTACAGATAGTAACGGTATGCACTAAGTGTTCCTGTTCCCTGTGTAATCGAGTCACCAACACAACAAATGTTTACGTTCTTAGGGGTTTCGATTTCGAGTCTTGTTTCACGGGATTCTTCCTGATTAGTTACGGATTCAGTCTGGCTTTCAGTCTGACTTCCGGGCTGACTATCACCTTGACTTTCAGTCTGACTTTCGGTTTCTGATGTGGATTCGGTTTCCGTTTCATTGCTACCGCCACATGCCGCAAGCGACATTGCGATCATTGCAAAGACAAGGAGAAGACACATCAAGCTTGTTAATTTTTTCATTGTTCTCTACCTCTTTTACTTGTTTTTATTTAAATTTACAGATGATCTTCATCATCCTTATTTATCATATATACTCTTGGGTCCGCAGACCTTCCATACGCCACGGCAAGCACAGAAGCAAAGCATATCACCGTTTTCCTTGTTGACACGCATAAGAACAGGCTGTGTTCCGCCGTTGGGGTCTGTTCTGCCGTCTCCGACCTGTCTGGACAGGCATTCCCAAGTCTTTCCACCGTCCATCGAACGCCATACATATTTGAGATTGTACCAATATGTACTTCTGCATCCGACATACATAACATTCGGATAATTCGGGTCTATACAAACAGTCACCGCACCGTCATATCTGATAGTATCCGATGTGTCTCCAATATCTACGTATTTTGCTTCTTCGACAACTTCGAATGTTTCTTTATCAAGCACAACACGTACAAGTCTGTAGTTGAGACTTATATGTACTGTCGTACCGCTTGTTACCCAAAGCTCACCTGTCTCGTGGTTGTATGCCATATCATGTGCTTTAAGTGACTTGCCGGTATCTAAGATCTTCCACGTTTCGCCTTGGTCGGTCGAGACAACGGGAGCTCTCGTATATCCGTCTCCCGAATATACGCCAAACAACGCTCCTGTGTTATAATCCACAGTATAGACTCCGGTACATCCCGTCATCTTTTCCCATGTGCGTCCGCCATCGGTCGTACGGTATTCTGCAAAGAAAGCAATACTGTTATTTCCTACGACTCCGCATCCGATCTCTTCACCGTATGCTACAATTCCAAGATCATGGAATGTTTTTCCGCCGTCATATGTTATCCACATATTTACGCCATGGTGGCTCTGTGAGGGAGCAGCTCCTGTAACTACGGTGTTTTCGTCAATGACATAACCGCCGTAGGTAAATCCGCCCCAGCTCTTTCCTTCCCATGCCATATACTTCCAAGTATATCCGCCGTCGGTCGAAAAACCGCCATTGTAATCCTGAGATGCGAAATACATAAGATTGTTATTGTTTACGTTAAAGTTCAAGCGTCCTCCGGGACAAATATCGTTATATCCCGTATTGCACCATTTGATGACCCTACCGCCGTTGGTAGACTTACACATATAGCACCAGTTGCAGATAAATGTGTTCTCGTCAACCGGACTCCATGCAAATTTTACCCAGTCTGTGTTATTGGGAACCCAAACTCCCGAGGAATCCCTGAACGATTTGTGCCAGCTTACTCCGCCGTCATTTGAATAGTAGGGACTCATTTTTCCGTAATTCACGTTATACTCCGCAAATACGATAACATTATTGGGATTTACAGGGCTTACACGAACGTAGTTCGGACCTACAACATTTCCAAATGAGTCATCGGAAACACGTTTCCATGTTTTACCGAGATCTGTTGAAACGTGGAAGGCATCAGATGTTGTAATATAGATGTTGTTGGGATGAGTAAGTACGCAGTCCATTGAAGTAACCGATTGCTCAAAAACACGATCCCACGTTGCACCGCCGTCGCTACTTACATAAACGCCCTTTGAGTTTGAAATTATTACCTCGCCGTTCGTAGGGCTTACATAGAGATAGGAATTTCCGAATCCCTCTGTTCCCTCAATGATCGACCAAGTATATCCGCCGTCGGTGGATTTGTAGATCCCGGGGAGGTTCTCGGTCTCATCATTTACTCTATCGGTAATCTCTCTTGCCCAATAGACGACCATACTGTATCCGAGTTCTTCGTTGTATGTAGTGGTGTCAAAACCTATTTGCGTTCTTACATCACGGAATCCGCATGTTCCGACGTTATAAACGCCCTTCCATGTTTCTCCCGCATCTTCAGAAAGCCATATTCCGTTGGGATAATGCGAACCTGCATTCGTTCCAATGCAAAATACCCTGTCAGTATTCATGGGGTCGCAAGCAAACCCTGTCGCTCCCGACGCATGGAAGCCTACCGAACAGGGATACCAGCTGTCTCCGCCGTCAACAGACTTGAAGATACCTCCGACGTCAGTTCCTAAAAACGCAAGTTTTCCGTCTTTTGTCGGTGCGTAATAAACGAAGTTGACCGCCTGACATCCTTCTCCGCCACCGTATCCGGCTTCACGAAGTTCTTTTGAAATCATGGGAACAGGCTCCCAACCGTTAGTATCTAAAATGGAGTACTTCGTCTCATCAACAGATTCACTCTCTGTTACCGATTCACTTTCAGTTACAGATTCACTCTCTGTCCCCGATTCGCTTTCCTTGGATTCAGAATCGTTCGTCTTACTTTCTGATTCACTTTCCTTATTTGTTTCGCCGCTATCCGGTGTAGTACAGGAAGCAACAAAAGTGACCAGCATTGCCATAAGCAAGAGTACACTTAAAACTTTAGCAAAAATTTTCATAGCTACGCACCTTTCTTTATGTAAAGTGGTTAATTTATTTCCGCGCGAATAATTTGAAATAATACCCCCTATACATCATCGTAATTTTACCACATTTTCAACACATTGTCAATAAGGCGTTCTAATGTTTATCATCAAAACGCACCAAAAACATGAGCAATTTATTTTGCAAAGCTGACCAAAAAAACTGCGGTTTGGTGTGAATTTCCACACCAAACCGCAGTAACTATTATATCTTTTCAACTGTATTATCAGTCGGCCTTTTCGTAGATACTTACAGGTCCTGATATCTTCCATATACCACGGCAACCCGTAAACACAAAAAGCTCTCCTGTCTTTTGATTTACACGCATACACACAGGCTGTGCTCCACCCTGCTTGTAACCGTCATATCCGTCATCGACCTGTCTCGACAAGCACTCCCATGTCTTTCCTGAGTCAACAGAACGCCAGATAAAGTTGAGGTCGAAGTAGTATGTACTCGAGCAACCTGCATATACAATGTTGGGATAGTTCGGGTCGATACAAACATTGGTAACTCCGTCATAGCCCGTGGGACAGTTCGTATCACCTATATCGATCTTGTTCGGGCTTCCCGTCGCCTCATAATTTTCATTAAGCGTTATTGTATACATCGTGTAATCATTATGTGCAAAGGTGTTTGAACCGCAAGTGTAATATAGTATTTTTGATTCATAGTCAAATGCGATATCCGATATCGACTGCTCAGCCCGTGCGATGGTTTCCCATGTCAAACCCTCATCCGTTGAAACAACGAGACCTGTCCAAGCAGATACTCCAAACAATGCTCCGCTCTTGTAATCGACAGTGAAAACTCCATTGCAGTTCTTCATTTTTGTCCAAGTGCGTCCCCCATCCTCAGTCCTGTATTCACCGAAGAAAGCGATATTTGCATCGTGTATGCTTCCGCAACCGACCGTGTATCCGTTAACCTCATGTTTAGTCGTCTCAAAGGTCTCGCCACCGTCAAATGTCATGCAGATGTAAGGATCTCCGTTGCCCTCGGATACCGACCCCTCGGATCTTCCACCGACAACGATCTTGTCTGTCAAGGCATACGAGCCGTAGCAGAATCCTCCCCAGCTTCTGTCAAGCCACTTCATATACTTCCATGTCTTGCCTCCGTCGGTAGAAAATCCGCCGTTATAATCCTGAGAGCCGAATGACACATAATCGGAGTTGATCGTATTAAAGTTGGTCATACCGCCTACGCATATTCCGTTATAACCCGCACAGCTCCAATTGAACGTCTTGCCGCCGTCGGTCGATTTGTAGATATTAGTCCATACGGTGATAACTACGTTTTCGTCAACAGGACTCCAAGCATACTTATTATAGTCTGCATTGTTGGGGATCCACTGTCCCTCAAGGTTCTTTTGCGACCGATTCCATGTAACGCCACCATCGTGCGAATACCACGCTTCTGTCTGATATCCGCCCTTATCATCCAAAAGGATAAGATTGTCGGTATTGACAGGAGACACTCTGATATTTTGGGGATTCGTTATATCTTTAAACTTCGTAAGCGTCTTGTCGACATACTGCTCTCTTGTAGGAGAAACAACAGTCCAGGTTTCTCCGCCATCAACCGTTTTATAAAGCTGAGTAGCTGTGTTGCAATAGCCTATATCCTTGCTCGGTATATAATCCATTGCATAAATGTGCTTATCTAATTTCTTTTCGAAATCCTTTTGGCCGGCTTTTCTGATATACACTCCCGTATCATTGGCACAGATAACATCTCCGTTTTGGTTTACAGCGATATATCCGTTCGCATAATTTGATGTATTATGCATGATCGCCCAGCTGTAACCTCCGTCATACGAAACGTAAATGCCGTTCTTTCCACTCTGCTCTGTCCAGCCTCGTGACCAATAGACCGTCTTACAATAGCCAAGACTCTCATCGTATGACGTGGGATCAAAAGCGATCTGATCTCTTGAATCACGGTAACCTGACGGTGACTGCGGTCTCAATCTAAAATTTGTAGCCTTCCATGATTCGCCTGCGTTTTCCGAAATATAGATAATGTTGGGGTCATGCTGACCTGCATTTGTTCCGAGACAAAGAATTCTGTTCGGATTTTTGGGATCCGCTTCAAATGCCGTTCCGCCCGCCGCAGAAAAGCCCAACGCACAGGGTTCCCAATTGTTTCCCCCGTCGGTCGATCTATAGATATCTCCTACGTCTGTTCCCAAAAATGCAAGCTGACCCGTCGGGTCTGATTCTGCAAAATAAAGATAGTTTACCGCCTGACAAGCCTCACCGCCGGTGTAGCCTTTGTCAAGCTGCTCCTGCGTTACCATCGGAACTGCGACCCAGCCGTGTGTATCGTGATAAAGTTTCTCAACCGTCTCCGTCTCACTCTCACCGCTTTCGTTGCTTTCACCGCTTTCCGAGCCTGTTGGCGATTCAGACTCTTTGGTTTCACTCTCGCTTTCGGTAGTTGTTTCTCCGCTTCCGTCTCCCATACAGGACGCAAACGCAGTAACAAGCATCGAAAGGATCAGAATCGTGCATAAGATCTTAAAAAAGCTCTTCATTCTTTTGTACCTCGCTTTTTATTTAGTAGTTTACTAAATACAACGTGTTTTGGAAAACAAACACAATATTTTATGTAATTTTACAACACTTTCAATATGTTGTCAATACCACAACATATATCTCTCAACCGAAGCATACAACTGCAAGCGGCCCACCCAAAACAAATGGATCGACCGCTCAAGATTATCGAATATTATTTATTTTATTTTTCTCCGTAAACACTTACAGGTCCCGAGATCTTCCATACACCACGGCAAGCTGTAAACACGAACAACTCGCCCGTCTTTTGATTTACACGGACACATCTGGGCTGTCCTCCGCCCTGCTTATATCCGTCATAACCGTCGTCCACCTGCCTCGACAGACATTCCCAAGTCTTACCGGCATCCATAGAACGCCAAATGAAGTTCAGGTCGAAGTGATAGTTACTTCCGCATCCTGCGTAAACGATGTTGGGATAGTTCGGGTCAACACATACGGTCAACACGCCGTCATAGCCTGTGGGACAGTTTGTGTCACCTATATCTATCTTTTGGAGCGGGCCCGTCGCTACATAGTCTTCGTCAAGCGTTACCTTGTACAAAGTATAGTCATTTCCCGTAAAATCGGTACTTCCCGAAGCAACATAGAGCGTTCTTGATTCGTGGTCAAAGGCGATATCGCCTATATTACCTTTGATCGGGATAACGTTTTTCCATGTTACACCTTCATCGGTCGAAACAACAACATTTCCTCCGGCAAGCAGCTTTGCTCCAAACAACGCACCCGTCTTATAGTCGACCGTAAATACTCCTCGGCAATTTTTCATGGCAGTCCATGTTTTTCCGCCGTTGTCTGTTCTGTATTCGCCAAAGAATGCTATATTCGAATCATGTATGCTTCCACAACCGATAGTGGCACCGTTTACTTCTTTTCCGGTATTTTTAAACGTCTGTCCGCCGTCGAATGTTATCCAAAGGTAAGGATCGCCATTGCCCTCGGATACAGATCCCTCAGACGCTCCGCCTACAACTATCTTATCGGTAAGGGCATATGAGCCGTAGACAAATCCGCCCCAGCCTCTGTCCCACCATTTCATATACTTCCATGTTTTTCCTCCGTCGGTCGAGAAGCCTCCGTTATAGTCCTGTGAACCGAAAGAGACATAATCGGAATTTATGGTGTTGAAATTAAGCATACCGCCTACGCATATTCCGTTGTATCCCGCACAGCTCCAAACAAAGTTTTTGCCGCCATCGTTCGACTTGTAGAGGTTGCACCATGTCGTGATAACTTCATTCTCATTTGACGGACTCCAAGAGAACTTAAAGAAGTCAGCGTTATTAGGTGTCCACTGCCCTGCAAGATTCTTACGTGACAAGGTATACGTAACTCCACCGTCATGAGAAACATACGCAGCCTTTGAGTCATATCCCGCAGCATCATTGAAAACTATAACACGGTCGGTGTTGACAGGAGATACTCTGATCTCCCTGGGCGTATCTATATCCGAAAATTTTATGAGATTTTTATTGTTGTACTGTTCTTTTGTGGGAGAAACTACATTCCATGTAAGACCGCCATCGGTCGTCTTATAAAGACGTGTGGCGGTATTGCAGTAACCGATATCCTTACTCTGTATGAAATCCATGGAATAGATATTTTTATCTATAAGCTTTTCAAACTTTTTCTCACCGTGTTTTCTTATATACAGACCCGAACTGTTTGCAGATATAAGGTCGCCGTTTGAGTTTACGTTAATATATCCATTTGTATAATCGGCAGTACCCTTCAGCAACGCCCAACTGTATCCGCCGTCATAAGAAACGTAGAGACCGTTTTTATCAGTATCATTATCGGTAATTCCACGTGCCCAATATACAGTCTTGCAATAACCGAGCTTTTCATCATATGATGTAGGGTCAAATGCTATCTGATCTCTTGAATCACGGTAACCCGACGGCGATTTCGGATTTCCGTTAAAGGCTGTCGCCTTCCACGATTCGCCTGCATTCTCTGAAATATAGATTATGTTGGGGTCATGCTGACCTGCATTTGTTCCGAGACAAAGGATCCTGTTCGGGTTCTTGGGGTCTGCCGCAAACGAAGTTCCCCCTGCTGCCGCAAAGCCCAATGCACAAGGCTGCCAGTTGTTTCCACCGTCAAGTGATCTGTATATATCTCCAACGTCTGTACCGAAGAACACCAACTGTCCCGTCGGGTCGGACTCTACATAATAGATATAGTTTACCGCCTGACAAGCCTCGCCGCCCTTAAATCCCTGATCCAGCTGTTGCTGTGTTACCATCGGAACTGCAACCCAGCCGTATGTATCGTGATAAAGCTTCTCAGATGTCTCCGTCTCACTCTCATCACTTTCGTTGCTTTCACCGCTTTCCGAGCCTGTTGGCGATTCGGACTCTTTTGTCTCATTCTCGCTTTCAGTCTCGCTTTCGGTCGTTGTTTCTCCGCTTCCGTCTCCCATACAGGACGCAAATGCCGTAACAAGCATCGAAAGGATCAAGATCGTGCATAAGATCTTAAAAAAGCTCTTCATTCTTTTGTACCTCGCTTTTTATTGAGTAGTTTAACTGTGTCACACCTAAATACAACTACGTGTTGCAAAATAAACAAACACAATTTCCTATATAATTTTACTACATTTTCAACATATTGTCAATAGCACAATGCACTTCCCGCAACCAAAGTATACAATTAACTTTGACAAGACGCAAATCAAGCGGCCCACCCAAAACACAGGATCGACCGCTCAAGGTTATCAAATATTATTTATTTTCTCCGTAAACGCTTACAGGTCCTGATATCTTCCATACACCACGGCAAGCGGTGAACACGAAGAGTTCGCCTGTGTTCTTAGCAACACGGATACATCTCGGCTGTATTCCGCCGTCCTTAAATCCGTCAAATCCGTCTCCTATCTGTCTTGAAAGACATTCCCAAGTTTCGCCCGAATCCATAGAACGCCAAATACACTTCATTTCGAAGTAATAGGTACTTCCGCAACCAACATAAACGATCTCGGGATGATTAGGGTCAACAGCAACCGTCAATGCACCGTCATAGCCGGTTTTCGAGTTGGTGTCGCCGATATCAATGATGTTGGGCTTTTCTGTTGCTACATAGTTCTCATCAACAGTTATGCTATACAGAGTGTAGTTGTTTGCCGAGTGCCTATCCGAACCCGCCGTGTAGTAAATCTTTCTCGAATTGTGGTCGAACGCAATATCTCCCATAATACCGCCGAAAGTAACGACATTCTTCCATGTCTTACCCTCGTCTGTCGAAACAACTATCGTGCTGTTCTGAGTACGCTTGACTCCAAATAAAGCCCCTGTCTTATAGTCAACTGTAAATACACCAACACAATTATCCATCTTTGTCCAGGTTTTTCCGCCATCCTCGGTTCTGTATTCTCCGAAGAAAGCGATGTTCTCATCATGTATGCTTCCGCAACCGATGGTAACTCCGTGCACCTTATGTTCAGTGTTTACAAAGGTCTCTCCCCCATCAAACGTCATGCAGATATAGGGGTTGCCCTTACCCTCAGAAACAGAGCCGTCTGAACTTCCTCCTACAACGACCTTGTCGTTGAGTGCGTAAGAACCGTAGCAGAATCCGCCCCAGCTTCTGTCAAGCCACTTCATATACTTCCATGTCTTGCCTCCGTCGACTGAAAATCCTCCGTTATAGTCCTGTGAGCCGTATGAAAGGTAGTCGGAGTTTATCGTGTTGATATTCATCATAGAGCCGACACATATTCCGTTGTAGCCTGCACAGCTCCACTTAAATGTCTTACCGCCGTCTGTCGACTTGCAGATGTTAGTCCATGTTGTAATAACTGTGTTTTCGTCAACAGGACTCCATGAGAATTTGTTATAGTCTGTGTTGTCGGGTATCCACTGACCCTCAAGGCTCTTGCTGCAAATGTTCCATGTAACTCCTCCGTCGTGCGAATACCACGACTGTTTTGAAGATCCTGCACGGTCGTCAAAGACGATAAGATTGTCGGTATTGACAGGAGATACTCTGATATTTTGGGGATTTGTTATATCTTTAAACTTCCAAAGCGTCTTATCGACATACTGCTCTCTTGTCGGAGAAACAATAGTCCATGTCAGACCGCCGTCAACCGTTTTATAAAGCTGGCTGACTGTATTGCAATAGCCTACATTCTTACTTGGAACAAAGTCCATTGCATAAATATGCTTGTCTATTACAAGCTCGAACTCGTTCTGTCCTGACTTTTTGAGATAAACACCCTTGTCATTGGCACAAATAATATCTCCGCTTTGGTTTACAGCAAGATAACCGTTTGCATATGTTGAAGTATCCTTCATTATTGCCCATGTATAACCGCCGTCATAGGAAACATATATACCGTTCTTTTCGAGGTTGTCCGTCCAGCCACGTGACCAATAGACTGTCTTGCAATATCCAAGGCTCTCGTCATATGACGTGGGGTCAAATGCTATCTGGTCTCTTGAGTCACGGAAGCCTGAGGGCGATTCGGGGTCAGATTCAAACGTACAGCCCTTCCATGTCGCACCCGCATCCTCGCTTATATAAATAATATTAGGTCCGTGCTGACCCGCATTTGTTCCAAGCACAAGGATCCTGTTGGGGTTTTTCGGATCGGCTTCAAACGCCGTTCCACCTGACGCCTCCATGCCGAGAGCACAGGGCTCCCAGTTGTTTCCGCCGTCGGTGGATCTGTAAATATCTCCGACGTCTGTACCGATAAATGCAATCTGACCCGTCGGGTCTGATTCCACAAAATAAACATAGTTTACCGCCTGACAAGCCTCACCGCCTGTATAACCTTTGTCAAGCTGTTCCTGCGTTACCATAGGAACTGCAATCCAACCGTATGTGTCGTGATAAAGCTTTATAGGATCGGTTTCGGTTTCAGTCTCTGTTTCACTGCCACTTTCAATAGTTTCTTGCTTTGTTTCTGTCGTAGACTCGCTCTCGCTGTTGCCTTCGGGTGTAGCACATGAAGCGAACAATGTAACGACAGTTGCAAGGACTAAAATAATACACAAAATTTTAGAAAAAATTTTCAATGATATACACCTTCCTTTGAAAGCAGATAATTACAGTCTAATACCGTCAAGCTCTACAGTCTAAACAAGCGGGATGATACGAATCCGCATCACCCCGCCGATTATCATATGCCTTTGGTTTTGGAAAACTTATTTAGTTTCTCCGTAAACGCTTACAGGTCCTGAGATCTTCCATACACCACGGCAAGCGGTAAATACGAAGAGTTCGCCTGTGTTCTTAGCAACACGGATACATCTCGGCTGTCCGCCGCCTTCAGTATATCCGTCATATCCGTCACCGACCTGTCTTGACAAGCACTCCCAAGTCTTACCTGCGTCCATCGAACGCCAGATGTTGTTCAAGTTGAAGTAGTATGTACTTCCGCATCCTACGTAAACGATCTCGGGGTGGTTCGGGTCAACAGCAACAGTCAATGCACCGTCAGCACCGGTAACAGAGTTGGTATCTCCAACATCCATCTCCTTAGCCGCACCCTTTGCTGCGTAATTCTCATCAAGCTCTACTGTGTACAGCTTGTAGTCCAAGCCCTTATGGTTGTTCGAACCGCTTGTATAATACAGGATTCTTGACTCATAATCAAATGCGATATCCCATATGCCACCTACACTTACTACAGAAGTCCATGTCACACCTTCATCTGTGGAAACAACGATGCCTGATCTGTTTACTCCGAACAATGCTCCCGTCTTAAAGTCAGCGGTAAATACGCCGGTACAGTTTCTCATTATTTTCCATGTCTTTCCACAGTCTTCAGTTCTGTACTCACCAAAGAATGCTATATTCTCGTTCGTGGTACTTCCGCATCCGATCCTTGAACCTGACACTTTCTTGTTAGTGTTTACAAATGTGTTTCCACCGTCATATGTTATGTAGAGGTAAGGATCTCCGTTTCCTTCAGATACAGATCCCATAGAACCACCCGCAACAACGACCTTGTCGTTAAGTGCATAAGAACCGTAAGCAAATCCGCCCCAGCCCTTTCCTGTCCAGTTCATGTACTTCCAGGTCTTACCGCCGTCTTTGGAGAATCCTCCGCAGTAGTCCTGAGATCCGAACGAAATGTAGTCGGAGTTTATCATGTTGAGGTTGAGCATAGCACCAACGCATATTCCGTTGTAGCCTGCACAGCTCCACTTAAATGTCTTACCGCCGTCTGTCGACTTGTAGAGGTTTGTCCATGTAACGAGAACTGTATCACCGTCAACAGGACTCCATGAGTACTTGAAGTAGTCTGAGTTGTTGGGAGTCCACTGTCCTGCTAAAATTTTGCGTGATACATTCCATATAACTCCGCCGTCATTTGAATAATATGCTACCATTTTATATCCGCCCAGGTCGTCCATAAGTATCATGTTATTGGGGTTAACGGGCGATACTCTGAGATTTTGAGGGTTGGTTATATCCTTAAACTTTATGAGTGTCTTATCATCATACTGTTCTCTTGTAGGAGAAACGGCCTTCCAGGTTTTACCGCCATCGACGGTCTTGTAAAGAACGCTTACAGTGTTGCAATAACCGATACCTGTCTTTTCATCAAAGTCCATGCAGTAAACGTTTTTAGTGAATATATGCTCGAAGGTTCTTTCGCCTTTTTCTCTATAATATATACCCGTACTATTGGAGCAGATAACATCTCCTTTGCTGTTTACAAAGATACGACCGTTTGCATAGGAAGCAGTGTTCGTCATGATAGCCCATGTGTAACCGCCGTCATAAGAAACGTAAATGCCGTTCTTTGTAGTCTGATCTGTCCATCCACGAGACCAATAAACAGTCTTGCAGTATCCAAGCTCCTCATCATACGTTGTGGGGTCGAACGCAATCTGCTCATTCGAATCACGGAAGCCCGAGGGAGCATTGGGGGGAGATCTGAACGAAGCAGGCTTCCAAGTCAGACCTGCGTCCTCTGTTATATAGAGAATGTTGAACTCGTGCTGTCCCGCATTTGTTCCAAGACAAATGATCCTATTGGGGTTCTTGGGGTCAGCCTTGAATCCTGTTCCACCCGATGCCTCAAATCCTACTGTGCAGGGTTCCCAGTTTTTACCGCCGTCGGTGGATCTGTAGATGTCTCCAACGTCGGTTCCGAAGAACACCAGCTGACCTGTGGGGTCAGACTCTACATAATAAATGTAGTTTACAGCCTGGCAAGCTTCTCCACCCGTAAATCCCTGGTTAAGCTGTTCCTGTGTTACCATAGGAACAGCGACCCAACCGTATGTATCATGATACAGTCTGTCCAAAGCGTTGTTAGTTTCGCTTTCACCGCCTGTCTCAGAAGTCGATTCAGTTTCACCGCTTTCGGTTACGCTTTCGGTTACGCTTTCGCTTTCATTGCCGTTGTTCGACTCTGTCTGACTTTCCGATTCGGTTTCAGTACTTGAGCCGTTACAAGCGACCATAGAAAAAATGAGCAATAAGCACAAAATCGCTATGGCAAGTTTCCTAAATGATTTCATTTTGTTCCTCCTTGATAAATCTTGCAATTTTTCCAATTGCAAAGTTCGCATGATGATTATAACATTTCATAACCTATTTGTCAATAAAAAAGTCAAGTTTTTTATTGCTATTGACAAATTTATCTTTTGAATTCATCTTATATTATATTAAACTCCACAAATAAAGATTTCTCAAAAATGAACAAACATTAAGAATTTCAAATTTTGTTTTTATGCTGTCGACTTTTAATTTGTGATCAAAAAATACACTGATATAATAAATGGTAGAAATATTTCGATTTTTCTCTGAGAAAGCAACAAAAGCAAAAAAAGAAAAGAGATCTTGACGAACAAGACCTCTTTTTATGGAGCTGGTAATCAGAATCGAACTGATGACCTCGTCATTACCAATGACGTGCTCTACCGACTGAGCCATACCAGCATCGTTTTTTCTTACAACGTTTGACATTATAACAGATATCGAAGCACTTGTCAATAGCTTTTCAGACTTTTTTCAATATTTTGATCTTATTTTGCTTGTTTTATCTTTTTACATAACTTGACAAAACAATTTATATGTGATACAATACATGAGTCAAAGAGATTTTTACTCTAATTATATTAAACGCAATGACGGAAAGTAGTATTCGGTGTTACTGTGCTTGCAGAGAGCAGACGGTCGGTGTGAGTCTGTGCATAGAGCCGTTGAAGTAGTTCCCGAGCGGCAGATGTGAAAATTGCATTAGCGTCTGACGGCAGCCGCCGTTATCGGCTTTGAGAGCATTCACCGCACAGGTGTATGAAATCAGGTGGTACCGCGTAATCCACGTCCTGATATGACATCGGGCAGTGGATTTTTTATTTTGTAATTTTTATTTTTCATACGGAGGTTACGATGAATCAAAACCATGAATTGCCGAAAACATATTCACCCGGCGAATTTGAAGACAGAATATACAAGAATTGGTGTGACAAGAATTATTTTACCCCCACCATCGACAAAAGCAAGCCCCATTACAGCATAGTTATTCCCCCTCCCAACATCACAGGACAGCTTCATATGGGACATGCCCTCGACAACACTCTGCAGGACATTCTCATTCGCTACAAGCGTATGAGCGGATTCTGCACGCTTTGGTTGCCCGGAACAGACCACGCTTCTATTGCGACAGAGGCTAAGATCGTTGCCGCAATGCGTGAGGAAGGCCTCACCAAAGAAGAGATCGGACGTGAAAAATTCCTCGAGCGTGCGTGGGATTGGAAAGAAAAATACGGCGGAAGGATCGTTTCTCAGTTGAAGAAGCTCGGCTCTTCATGCGACTGGTCAAGAGAAAGATTTACACTTGACGAGGGTTGTTCAAGAGCAGTAAAGGACGTATTTATCAGACTTTACGAAAAAGGACTCATCTACCGTGGAGAGAGGATAATAAACTGGTGTCCTCACTGCCTCACATCAATATCAGATGCAGAGGTCGAATATGAGGATCAGGCAGGATTTTTCTGGCACATAAAATATCCCTTCACTGACGGAAGCGGATACCTTGAGTTTGCAACGACACGTCCCGAGACGATGCTCGGAGATACTGCGGTTGCTGTAAACCCCAACGATGAGCGTTACAAGGACATCGTTGGCAAAACACTTCGTATACCGCTAGTAGGACGTGAGATCCCCGTAATTGCCGATGAATATGTTGAAACAGACTTCGGAACAGGTGTCGTAAAGATCACGCCTGCACACGACCCAAATGACTTTGAGGTCGGACGCAGACATGACCTGCCGATAATCAACGTAATGACTCCCGATGCAAAAATAGTTGACGACTATCCGAAGTATGCGGGAATGGACAGATACGAAGCACGAAAGGCGATCGTCGAGGATCTGCGTGAGCAGGGATATCTTATCAAGGTCGAAAACTATACTCACAATGTCGGAACCTGCTACCGTTGCAGCACAACGGTCGAGCCGAGAGTTTCAATGCAGTGGTTTGTAAAGATGAAGCCTCTTGCAGAGCCTGCAATAAAGGCTGTACGTGAGGGCGATATAAAATTCGTACCCGAAAGATTTGACAAGAACTATTTCCACTGGATGGAAAACATACGTGACTGGTGCATTTCCCGTCAGCTCTGGTGGGGACACAGAATACCTGCTTTCTACTGCGACGACTGCGGAGAAATGGTAATCACAAAGGACGAATCCGCCGTATGTCCCAAGTGTAAAAAGGCGATGCGTCAAGACCCCGATACACTTGACACATGGTTCTCCTCCGCTCTTTGGCCCTTCTCGACACTGGGTTGGCCCGACGAGACCGAGGATCTGAAGTATTTCTACCCCACAAGCACGCTCGTAACAGGTTACGACATCATCACCTTCTGGGTTTCGAGAATGATCTTCTCGGGACTTGAATATATGGGAGAAAAGCCCTTTGACACCGTTCTTATTCACGGTCTTGTCCGTGATGCACAGGGTCGTAAAATGTCAAAATCTCTCGGAAACGGTATCGATCCGCTCGAGATCATAGAAAAATACGGTGCCGATGCTCTCAGATATGCACTTGCAACAGGAAACTCCCCCGGAAACGATATGAGATTCTCGGACGAAAAGATCGAGGCCGCAAGAAACTTTGCAAACAAGCTCTGGAACGCTTCACGCTTCGTTCGTATGAATCTGACGGTAGACAGCATCGAGCTTCCCTCACCCGAAAAGCTCGGTATCGAGGACAAGTGGATACTCACACGCTTCAACAATACCGTATCCGAGGTAAGAGCGGCTCTCGACAGATTTGATATCGGCGTTGCCCTCTCCCTGCTCAACGATTTCACATGGGATATCTTCTGCGACTGGTACATCGAGCTTTCAAAGGCAAAGCTAAATGACCGTGAAAATCCCGCAAACAAAATAACACAGAATGTTATCGGTTACGTGCTTATCGGCACACTGAAGCTGCTTCATCCTTTCATTCCTTTTATTACCGAGGAAATATATCTTTCACTTCCCCACAGCGATGAAAGCATAATGATCTCAAAATATCCCGAATATGACTCGGCTATTGATTTCTCAAGTGAGGCAGTAAAGCTCGACAAGATAATCGATGTTACAAAGAGCATTCGTGCAAGAAGAAGTGAAATGAACGTTGCTCCTTCACGCAAGGCGAAGCTTTTCATCGCTACAAAATATAATGACATCTTCAATGAGGAAAGTGCAGTATTCTTTACAAGACTCGCATCAGCCTCCGAGGTAATCATTTCCGAAAACTTTGACAGCGACGAAAGGATCTCTCTTGACGAGGCTGTACAGGTAATAACCGACACGGCAACGGTATACATTCCCCTCTCCGACATCATCGACTTTGAGAAAGAGAAGGAACGTCTCAACGGTGAACGCAAAAAATTGCTTGGAGAAATAGAAAGACTCGAAAAGAAGCTTTCAAACGAGGGCTTTGTCGCAAAAGCTCCTGCCGCTGTAATAGACGGTGAAAAAGCAAAGCTTGCAAAATACCGTGAAAACCTCGCAGGCGTTGATGCCGCTATCGAAAAGCTTCACTGATAAATCTTTATACCCGAGGGTCAGAGCCAATTTGGCTCTGACCCTCAAAAAATATTTGCACCGATTTTTTGAAATTTATTGTATTTGGTCAAAATTTGTGGTACAATGAATGTTAGTTTTTAGTTGCGGTTTTTGGCAGCATAAATATTAACGTTTTTGGTGTCTCGGAGGAAATATGTTTAAGCGGGGTTTTGATAACGACAAGTACATAAGAATGCAGTCCGAAAAAATTCTTGAGAGAATTGACAAATTCGGAGGAAAACTCTATCTTG
Organism: Clostridia bacterium; assembly: GCA_017390195.1. GTDB lineage: Bacteria > Bacillota > Clostridia > Oscillospirales > CAG-272 > RGIG1023. The sequence goes on from JAFPCR010000046.1 coordinate 19,833, forward strand.
AATTCGGTGGAAAGCTTTTTGACGATTTCCATGCATCGAGAGTTCTTCCCGGCTTTGCACCCGACAGCAAGATAAAAATGCTGACACAGTTAAAGGACAGTGCCGAAATAATTATCGCAATAAATGCTGCAGACATCGAAAAGAACAAGGTGCGTGGAGACCTCGGCATAACGTATGACCTTGATGTGCTTCGACTCATCGACGCATTTCGTGGATTCGGTCTGTATGTCGGAAGTGTTGTTTTGACGAGATATGCCGAACAGCCTTCTGTTACAGCCTTCAAAAACAAGCTCGAATCACTCGGAATTAAAGTATACAAGCATTATGCGATCCCCGGCTACCCCTTTAACATTCCGCTTATCGTAAGTGATGACGGATACGGCAAAAACGAATACATAGAAACGACCCGTTCGCTTGTTATCGTTACTGCCCCCGGTCCGGGAAGCGGAAAGATGGGCACTTGCCTGTCTCAGATCTATCATGAGCATAAACACGGAGTCAATGCAGGATATGCGAAGTTCGAGACATTCCCCGTATGGAATCTGCCCTTAAAGCACCCCGTAAACCTTGCGTATGAAGCGGCAACTGCCGACCTCAACGATATAAATATGATAGACCCCTTCCACCTTGAAGCATACGGAGTGACCACCGTAAACTACAACCGTGACGTTGAGATATTCCAAGTGCTTCGCTCTATGTTTGAGGGTATCTTTGGAGAATGTCCTTACAAATCTCCCACAGATATGGGTGTGAATATGGCGGGATACTGCATTTATGACGACGACGCTGTGCGTGAGGCATCAAAAAATGAGATCATTCGCCGTTACTATTCGGCACTTTGCAAACGTCGCAAGGGCTCAGGCTCGGACGAAGAGATTTGCAAGATGGAAAGCATAATCAATCAATTGGGAATTTCACCGCTCGACCGCAAGTGTGCCGTTGCCGCTGTTGAAAAGGCAAAGGCGACCGACGCTCCTGCCGTTGCAATAGAGCTCAATGACGGA
>JAFPCR010000010.1 GCA_017390195.1 Clostridia bacterium
AAGGCTTGGCATCCCCGACGAAATTAAATATACCGTAATTTCCTACGGTGGAAGTGGGGGAGCAGATGTTTTAAATGATGTCTCGGCTTTGTTTGTACGTGATTTCGTTTCGAAACACAGCGAGATAATGTTTGTTCATGCTACAGGTACACGAAGATATGAGTCTGCACTCAAAAGGTTCTCGGAGCTTGGGGTGGATTTAGGCAAACTCCCGAATGTCAAGATTATGAGCTATATCCACGATATGCCTCTTTATATGGCGGCGGCAGATGTCGTTATTGCCCGTTCGGGTGCGATGACGCTGACAGAGCTTGCCGATATGGGCAAGGCGAGTATTTTGATACCGTCTCCAAATGTGGCAAACGATCACCAATTCAAGAATGCTCAGTTGCTTGCGTCAAGGGCGGCGGCAGTCGTTATACGTGAAAGCTCGCTTACCTGTGAACGCTTGACGCATGAGGTGTGTGGGCTTATCGGGTACGATATGCAGAACGAAAGATACTCGGCTCACGATGCGAAAATAAATCTGATGCAAAAGAATATTTCCGAGTTTGCTTGCCACGATGCCAACAAAAAAATTTATCGGCTCATAGTTGAACTTGCTTCAAAAAAAGCAAAGAAGATTTGATGCCCTTTTGCTTGAAATTTTACAGATCAACCGCAGAACAGGTGCTTTTTCGGCATGTTTCTGCGGTCGATCTTTTTGAACAAAGCTTAAACTTCTGCTGCTAAAAAATAATTTGCACAAAAAATTAAGTTTTTTAAAAAAAATATTCAAAAGGTCTTGCAAAAAGAATAAAAATATATTATTATATAATTATGGTAGTATAGATATCGTTAAAGTACAATATATTGTGCTTTTTGATGAAAATCAATATCAAGTTATTATATATTCGGGAGGACGTTTAAAATGACATTCGAACACGATGAAGATTTTGAATCCGGCGTAAATATAAAGGTTATCGGAGTCGGCGGCGGCGGAAACAATGCTGTCAACAGAATGATCTCGACAAATATAAGAGGAGTCGATTTTGTTGCTATAAATACCGACAGACAGGCTCTGCGTAGATCCGACGCTCCCAATCAGCTCGTTATTGGCGAGAAAATAACAAAGGGATTCGGTGCCGGTGCAAACCCCGGTATCGGTGAACGTGCCGCTGAGGAGTCTATCGAAGAAATCAAGAATATGCTTGCAGGCTCGGACATGGTTTTCGTTACCGCAGGTATGGGTGGCGGAACAGGTACAGGTGCTGCTCCCGTTGTTGCACGTGTTGCTCGTGAGCTTGATATACTTACTATAGGTATCGTTACAAAGCCTTTCGCTTTCGAGGGTAAACGCAGATATGAACAGGCTGAGGCGGGTATTGCCGAGCTGAGCCAGTATGTTGACTCTTTGGTCGTTATCCCCAACGAGAGACTCAAGCAGGTCACAGATACCAGAATTACTCTCGCAAATGCTTTTGAGACAGCAGACGATGTTCTTCGCCGTGGTGTTCAGAGCATTTCCGAGCTTATCAATGTTCCCGGATTTATCAACCTTGACTTTGCTGACGTTACATCTGTTATGAGCAATGCAGGATATGCACACATGGGCGTGGGCAGTGCAACAGGTAAGGACAAGGCAGAGCTTGCGGCTAAGGCTGCTATCTCGAGTCCTCTGCTTGAAACATCTATCAAGGGTGCACGTGGTATCCTTATCAGTATTTCGGTATCTCCCGATGTAGGACTTGAGGATGTAGATCTCGCATCTACCTTGATCGCAAATGAGGCTGATCCTCAGGCTTCTGTAATCTGGGGAGTTGCGTTTGATCCCGATCTTGAGGACGAAATGAGAATTACGATTATCGCTACAGGCTTCGAAAAAAAGCCCGAGGATAACAATGTTCCAGCAAAGGTAAAGCCCAACACGGCATTGAGGACTGACAACGCAGTCAAGACCGAACTTGACTCTGCATCCGACGCCAAAGCACCTGAAGCAAAGGCTACCGAAAAGAAGGAAAAGGCAACTGTTGCAAGTGACGATTTTGACGACATCATCAGAATGTTGAAGGATCGCAAGAAATAATTAAATAATAAGTCTATGGGCTGTTGCTTTTGCAACAGCCCATATGTTATGAAAGGGGCTGCGTTATTTACGCAGCCCCTTTGAATTTTATGCCCAAGACATTGTTGTGGGCTTTTCTTCGGTAATAATGATCTGGTTGATAAAGTCAACGGCTTTACGCAGACCTTCATCAATAGTCATGATACTGTCCTCATGCTCGATCGAGAGAACTCTATCATATCCGCAGAGACGGAGATTGCTTACGAGGTCACGCCAATAACTTTCGTTATTGCCGTATCCTACTGTGCGGAATATCCAAGAGCGGTTCAGCTCGTCTCCGTAATGCTTTGTATCAAGCACACCGTTCTTTGCGGTGTTGTACTTATCGATCTTTGTATCCTTTGCATGTACATGGTAGATACAGCCCTTCAACTCACGGATAGCGGCAACGGGGTCCATGCCCTGCCAGATAAGGTGAGAGGGGTCGAAGTTCGCACCGATGACATCACCGACAGCCGCTCTGAGGCGGAGCAGTGTATCGGGGTTATATACGCAGAATCCGGGATGCATCTCGAATGCTATGCGATTAACTCCGTGTTCAAGTGCAAATGCGGCGGTCTTCTTCCAATAGGGAATGAGCTTTTCGTTCCACTGCCAATCGAGGATCTTTAAATAATCATCGGGCCATGCACAGGTTACCCAGTTGGGGTAGAGTGAGTTTTCACTGTCGCCGTGGCAGCCCGAGAAACCGATAACGGTATCTATTCCGAGTTTCTCTGCAAGCAGAACGGCATTCTTAAAGTCTGTGTCGTATTCTGCGGCAAGCTCCTTGTTCGGGTGAAGGGGGTTTCCGTGAACTGCAAAGGCACAGATCTCAACGTCATATTTTTTAAAGGTATCTTTAAATTCATTGAGCTTCTTCTCATTTGCGAGAAGCTCTGCGGGATTGCAGTGTGCTTTTCCGGGGTATCCGCCTGCACCGATCTCGACGGTGTGGACTCCGAGACCTGAGAGTATCTTCAGTGTCTCGTCAAGCGATTTGCTTCCGTAAAGATTAGCCAATACGCTGAGTTTCATAATAATATGACCGTAGCTTTTGTAATATCAAAAGCGTCCTTTCCTTTAACATTTTGCGGTCTTATGTTTGCAAAGAGACCGATTTTAGCAAGAGAACAGCCACAATCAAAAGGAATGTATGCTGTTCTCGTGCGTCAATTATAGTGTTTTATAAGTATAAAACTAAATTAGTCTTTGAAGTAGTATGCTTCGCCTGTCTTAGCAGATTCGTAGATACCTTCGAGAATACGTGTTACGGTGTATGCTTCGATGGGCTTTACGAAAGGCTCGGTATCGTTGATGATAGAATCGATCCAAAGACGTGCTTCACGGTCAGCAGGAGCTTCATTGGAGTTTCCGGAGAAGAACGCAACTCCACCAGCGTTGAGGTCGGGTCTGAGGATGTAGGGAGAGTTATTTCTGATGCCGTTGATCTTGAGACCGCCATTCATATCAGCACCTGCTTTTGTTCCGCAGATGGTTGTGACAGCTTCGTTGTAATCAGCAATGTTCAATGCCCATGAGGATTCAAGTGTGATAGTAGCACCGTTTTCCATAACGATGAAGCCGAATGCCGAGTCCTCAACTGTGAAGTTCGCAGGATCCCAGTTGCCGAAGCAGTTACCCTGGTTTTCTGTCTGAGAGTTGAGCTTATGGAAGGTAGAACCTACACAGTATTTGGGCTTGTAGTTCTGCATCATCCAAAGAGTGAGGTCGAGAGCGTGTGTTCCGATATCGATCAGAGGACCGCCGCCCTGCTCATATTCTTTGATAAATACGCCCCATGTGGGAACGCCTCTGCGACGAAGAGCTGTTGCTCTTGCGTAGTAGATATCACCGAAGGTTCCGTTGTCTGCCTCTGTCTTCATGTAGAGAGAGTCGGGACGCTGACGGTTCTGGTAACCGATAGTGAGCTTCTTGCCTGTGCGTTCTGCTGCATCAAGCATTTTCTTTGCCTCGGCAGAGTTGATCGCCATGGGCTTTTCGCACATAACGTGTTTGCCTGCCTCAAGAGCATCAACTGTGATGAAGCTGTGTGAACGGTTGGGGGTAAGAACATGAACTACCGAGATCGACTCGTCCTTGAGCAGTTCCTTGTAATCGGTGTAGACCTTTGCGTCGGGAGTACCGAATCTCTTTGCACAGTCTACTGCTTTTTCCTCGATGATGTCACAAAATGCAACCATTTCGATCTTGTCGCTGAGTTTTGCGAGTGAGGGGAGATGCTTTCCCGTTGCGATACCACCACAACCGATGATACCGATTTTTAATTTTTCCATTTCAAAACCTCCGAAGTAAGAAAAATATATTTGTTTTTTTATTTTCAGATTTAGGTATACAAATATACACCCATTTAATGTTATCACAATTTTCTTGATTTTTCAATAGAAATCTCAAAATTATTCAAATAAAAAAATTTTTGGCAAAATAGACGAATTCATATTCGGGTTTGCTTTACTGTAACAAATTAGATACTTGACTTTTGGGACAAAATATTATATCATTGTAGTAGTTTATGCCAATATAAAGAGATAACTCAATTTCCTGAAAGGAAACCCAAATGAAAAAGATCGAATTCACAAGAATTGTTGCTCTTGTTGCCGTGGTTTTAATGTTGCTTACGCTTTGTGCGTGTGGCGGTAATAATTCGGTGGGAGGAACAGAGTCGGAGAGCAAAACCGAGACAGAAACAGAAACCGAAACCGAAATATTTTTTGACTATATGGGAAGCACGTTGTCGGATTATTTGAATGTTGCCGATTATAAAAATACCGAAATCAAGTATACCGAGACTGTTGTAAGCAGGCAGGAGGCTATCGATTATACCGAAGAAATGCTTGCATATTACGGCATCTACAACGAGGAGACCGGACGTCCGACCGAGACCGGTGACATCATATGTATGGATTACAAGGGATTGCTTGACGGCGAGGAATTCAGCGGTGGCACGGCAAAGGATCAGTTTATACAGCTTGCGGGAACAGGCGGATATATAGAAGGCTTTGCCGCAGGACTTGTCGGAGTTACCCCGGGTCAGACTGTTACTCTTGATCTTAAATTCCCCGAGGACTATAAAGAGGAGCTTGCCGGACGTGACGTAGTGTTTGAGGTCACCGTTAATTACATTCAGGATTATACGATGACCGACGAGATCGCAAAAGAGTATTTTCCAAATGTTGCCGATACTGCCGAGGCGTTTCTTGATAAGGTGCAGAAGGATCTGTATGACCAAATTCATGGCGAGGATGCTATGAAGCAGATCGCATGGGATACAATTCTGGAGAACAGCACCGTTATCTCACTTCCCGAAGAGGCGGTCAAATATTATTACGACAATTATGTCGAGTATTACAAGGAAATCGCAGAGAACAGCAATTACACATATGAGGAATATCTCGAAGCAGAGAGCATAACCGATGAAATGCTCAGAAACAATGCAAATGAATGTGTGAAAAACGACATTGTTTTCTACACCATCATAAAGAACGAAGGGCTTTCGGTAACAGATGAAGAATACACCGAGTATTTAGAGGAAATAGCCGACGCAAATGGAACAACTTCCGAGAATATCGAAAAATATTACGGCAAGGAATACATTAAGCAGTCGATGCTGTACGAAGAGGTTCTTGACATTATATATAATTCAAATACCTTTGTGAAAGACACGTCTGAAACCGAGATGGGAGAATAATGAAATCAATCGAACAGCCATAAAAGCAAGGGCTGAGTCAAACGACTCAGCCCTTGCTTTTATTATGTTGTCATTCCTCGTAGACGTTTACTATTCTGTCGGTTCGGCAGGGAAGTGACATCGATATAGACGAGATGCTGTCGCAGTAGCGTTCGAAAAGCTTATCCGAAAGCTCGGGGTTTTCGTCAATGATAAGCATTGCTGCAACATAGTATGATGCCGCAGGTACGAAGCGGGAGCAGACAGGGAGATCCTCGTCCATTCCGATAGAGACACGTTCGATATCGCTGTGCTTTGAAAGACCGTGGGCAAATCGGTACGATGAATCAAGCTCTCGTACTTCCTCACAAAATGTTGCGATCAAAAATGTCGCACGTTCTTCCATATCGTCACAGGATTCAAGCAGTCCCGAATCGTCGAGGAGCTTTAATGCTGATTTATATATGCTGTTGCATTTTATGGACATAGGCAGGGATTTTGCAAAATATGAAAAGCAAATACTCCTTTCTTTCTATAGTAGGCTTGTCTGTCTAATAAGATCAGGCAGAAACTGTGAGGTCGAGGAGAACCATTTCTGTGGGATAAACGACCTTTGCTCCGTAGAGGTGAAGCCCCTTTACTGCGTCTGCAAATCTTCTTTCGGGACGGTAAGCGTCGATCTCGGAGAGCTGCTCGGCAAAGGCGATCGCCCTCTTTGTACGTGCGATACATTTGTAGGTAGTTGCAGAATCCGATGTCGTTTTTGCGATGTTGTTTGAAACATAGATCTTGCAGCCGCCGATGCTTCCGAGCAGACCCGATTCGAGCGAGTCGGAGTTTGAGCTTGAGATGTCGATCTTTGCCTTGAGAATCAGAGCGGCGATCTGAGGAGATACCTCGATGATGATGCTTGAGGCGTCGGAAACGTTGTTCTCATAAAGCTTTGTTCTCGCATCAATGATAGTGGTGATGATGTTTGACGCAGTTGTGCTTTCATTTTTGATGGTGCTTCCGGCAGAACCGTAGAGTGAATAAATGTAGGTATCGGCGGTGTTTGCAAGTGCATCTGCCGCATTCTTCATTGCCATATCCATGAGCTTGGGAGAGGACTGAGCACGGTCGATATCGTCGATCTGGAAGTTAAAGCCTTTTGCCTGATCGATGGTGAGAGTTCTTACGCTGTCAGAGAGTGTTTCGGGGGTACTCATATCTGTGTCCTTGGTGTATTCGAATACGTTGACGTCACCTACTCCGCAGATCTTTACCGAAGAGCCTTTTCCTTTGATTTCGCCCTCGTAGTCTCGGTTGCAGTTCTTTACTGCGATGTACTGTTTGTCGAGCTGGTTGTAGAGATTTTCGCTCCATACTGTTGAGATGAAATTTGTGATTGCCATAATTTTGTTTCCTTTCAAATTTTAATTATTTTGTTTGAGCCTCTTTATGAGGTAGATGTTTTGTGTTTAGATGGAACACGGCTTTTATTGCCAGTGCTTCATGGATTCGGTGATGAGCGAAAGATTTGCTCTCACCTCAGATGCCGACATGGCTTTGACCTCGGCAGGCGACAGATAGGTCTGCGGTGACACCGAGCCTATCTGACCGCTTGACATTGTACGGTTGCGTTCATTTATCCTCTCGGCGGTCTGACGCTCGATCTCATTTTTTCTTTCGCAGAGGGCATATGCGGCGGCTAACGGAACTCCCGAATTTACTGATTGCCAGACGGAATCGGGAATGCTTTTGATGTCGGTGTCGGGATAAAGTCCGACAAATTCGTTGTAGTCCGACATAGCCTTTTCAAGCCTTTTCTGCTGTAACTCGATCTGCGAACAAATACTGTCGAGACGGTTTTGCATAACGCTTATGCGTTCTTCGAGTTGCTTTTCGTAACCGTTTCTTTCGTTTGTGATTTCTTCTTCGTTTGCTTTTTCTTCGTCTGTGACTTCGCTCTCGTCATCGGGTTCGTCTCCGTCCCCGTCTGCTTGACATTGCTCAAGAGTCTTTTGAACAGCTTCCTCAATAACATTCGAAGAAGATTCCTTAGACGCTTCAATGCACGCTGAAGTGTCTGCTTCGGAAACAGTGTTATCAATATCCTGTACAGGAATTTGAGCAGCTTCCTCACCTTGCTTTGCTTTGATGTTGGGGTATTCGTTTTCATTCACTTTCTTTTGATCCTTTCGTGCTTGATATTTGTGTATCCGATGTGTTCGGGTCGGTATCTTTATGTGCGTTCTTAAGCTCATCGATCAGCTTGGTTCTATCCGAAATAATACCGATCGGCAGACGTTCAAGGTATTGAATTACCGAAATATGTCCCCCGTCAAGCAGACGGTCGAGCAGGCTTTGAATGCTTGAGCTTGAGAATCGGTCGCTCTCTCCGATATCAATACGTGCTTTTATTGCAAATTCACGCATGATCGAAAAATCAACATTTTCGAGAGTCGGTCTTCCGAGGTTTATATCGAAGAACGGAACAGGTCGTGTGGGTACATAATATGCACACATCATATCTGCCCATATGTTCGCCAGATCCTCGATAAACTGATAGAGGTTCGCTTTGATCTGTTGCAAAGGAGCTTTTGAGCTTTCCTGAAGTGCGAGAATGGCACTTGTATTTGTCGGTGCGGCATCTCCGAGAGCACTTTCGGTCGCTCCCATCAGCTCTTTTGTGGTTGAAAGGGCGTTGTTTATTAAGTCGAGATATCCGTTTTCCATTTTTCCGACACCTACGACAGATACCGCATCAGCCATATTTCCTCCGCCGACGGCGGCGATCGCTTCGCCGACACCGTTTGTCCATTCGGGGATCCTTGACGAATCGTAGATGACCTTTGAGAATGCGGTGTCACTCATATGCTTCATCATCATGGCATACGCACGGTTGATGTACTTCTGATTCGGGATAATATCCGAGATGGGAGATGTTCCGTGGAAGCAGTTCTTGGTTTTATACCAGTTGAAATATGCCACGGGGTACATTCGGCAGTCGGTGACGCAGGTATGGATGATACATTCACGGCAGGATTTTTCAAAGACAACGTGTCCGTTCTCACGGTAAAATTTGATTATAAATGTTGCCTTTCCACCGTCGCACTCAAGCTCGCATACCGAATCACTTCCAATGCCTTTGCCGATACTGTCGGAGGTGATCTTGAGTGCCTGCTCGGGAGCTACGCCGTTTTCGATCGCCTCACGGCGTAGGTTCGATACGGTGTCACGTCCCGATATGATTATGTATTCCTGAGACTGAATGTCGGCAACGTTTACGTCGGAGACGAACAGGTTGACGTTATCAACACATTCGACCGAGATGTCTCCACGGTAGTGTCCGCCACCGTCCTTTGCGTTGTTCCACGAGCAGAATACGACACCGTCTCCGCTTATTGCCGCATCGAGCAAAAGATGATATATCTTTTGATCCATATGCGACTTTTCCCAACGGTAACGGGCGTTTTTGTTCATTACCGATACACCGTTATTTACGGCTGCGGAGATATGTGCGTTATCGGAATAAACAAGGTCGTCGCAGGAGTAGGTGATACCGATATTTCCTGTCGCAACACACGAAATAAGAAAATCGGTGATTCGTCTGACAATATTGAAGACGGGTTTTGGCAGGTCATTGTTTTTTAAACCGTACCACTGGTCTCCACGGTAAAAGCGTTCGTTACGCCGAACGAGTTCGAACAGACCTATGCGGCGTTTATATTCGACCCCCGCTTCATATTGCTGCCAGCTTTTTGTAGGTAATTGCATAATGCTGAATTAGATCCTTTCTTTGATTTTTGTTCTGTCAGTACTTTGATGTTACCGACAGAGAGTAGATTTGCTGACGCTCCTCGCCCGGACAGGATATTGACATACGGAGATATCTGAACCGTCCCGACCGTGTTCGGATCTCGTAAAACTCGGGAGAGTTGGATCTTGTTCCACGCAGGGAGGCAAAGACACTGTTCCCGTGTTCGTCCTGAGCCGAAAGATCTACCGTACCGCCGTCTGTTTTACAGCTCAGGTAGATACGTCCGAGACGCTTTAACCTTTCGGCAGAGCCGAAGTCAGAGTATTTTCCGACATATGAGGCCTCGATCGTGTACACTCTTGTAGATGCGTTGACACGATCATAGTCGGCTTTCAGCGAGGGGTTGAATACGAACAGCTGCCTTTCACGGAAAAAACCGACCTTTCCGTCATACAACACGAAAGCGGTAGCTCCGATACCTGTAAAGGTATACCAAGCGTTCAGCGACATATTGTATACCCATACTCTGCCGTCGGTATCATAGGGCAGGCAGAACCAACACTCATCACGCTCACGGTCGTATATGGAGATGGCATCGGTGTAAAATCCTTCAGGCAACAGAGCTTCGATGGGCTTGGAGATATTAGAGATCTGGCAGATGCTCGTGCTTGTTTTTTTTGTGAGCAGATAGACACCTGACCAAGACACCGTAATCAAGACATCCTCGTTTGTTGCAGCAGTTCCGTCTCCTGAACATCCGACGCTTGCACAAAGAGGAGAGATGCGGATCTCGTTTTTTGAGGTTGAAGAAAAATCGGCAGACCATGTGGACTCCTCGGTGAAAACGACAAGACGGTCGCCATATCTGCACGCCGCTTTTATCGGCGAACCTCCGTCACCGAAATTGAGGATGTAGGTGTCGGGGAAATAGACCTTGTCGGTACCTGGGTATACGGAGGCATATTTTTCGATCTCTCCGACGGTGGGATTTTTTGAGTAGAACATTTTGGCACTTTTATTTTTTTCGCTCCAGCAAAAAGCTCTTGTGTCTCCGGCGTTACCGAAGACCTCGGAGCGGTTGCACGAGGCAAGCTGTGCTACCAGGTCAGTGTCATGCTTCACAGTAAGAAAGACCTCGACGGTATCTCCATACCTCATACTTGTAAATTCAATGCCACTCATATCCTCGAGGATCTGCCCCCCCGCCTCTTTGATGGTTTCTGCCGTATATTCACGGCTGTTGTATCTGATAAGATCGACACTTACTGCCTTTTGCCCGAAACGTATAAGACGTGACATATCCTTTACGACATATCGGATGCGGATATGATTTGAAAGAATGTTCTTCGGTTCGTAGACCTCTCCTACCGAGCCGCTCGACCAACCGTTTCCGTACAAAGGAACATACCCCTGTATTGCCTTGATGCCCGATGAAGACGATACGCTGTATATATTTGTTCCGTTGAACAGACAGAGCTTGTCCTCTATCATGAAGAAACAGGCGTGGGTGCTTGTTTCTCCCACTGTTCCGATAATGAAAAACGAGTCAAATTGGTATTCGATACAGTATATGACATTACCGATGAGCACGAATATGCTCTCATCACCCTCGTAATTGCCTCTCCATGTAGCAGTAGGGGTGCCGGGCAAGGTCATCAGCCATTTGTATCCTTCACGCTTTTCGATGATCTGTTGGTCGACAATGCGGAAGTTGTTCATCTCCATACACGTGCCTTCCTCGGAAAAGGTTCTGCAGTCTATACCTTTGAAGGTATTTGTTCTTACTGTTGAGTAGGAACGTTTTGTTGTTTGTTTTGACATTTTTGATCTTAGCTTTTACGTTTAAAAGCTTCCTTTCTGTTTTTTGCGGAATCGACTGCCCGATAAAGCAGCGATCTTCACAGGCATTTCAATCAAATAAGGAGGACATTGAAGACTTTGGGTTCGGAAATCTGAAATCGCAGCTGTTGTTCGGACGTACACACACACGGCTCATTACGGCATATCTCAGTGCTTCGGGGGCATGAGTTACCGAGTGAGGCTCGTCTGATGCGTCCTCGGGGCGATTGCGGTCGCAGAGCAGAGCGGGGAGACAACGGATAAGACAGGGACAGTTTTTGCAAATATGCAAACGTGGTTCGCCACTTTTTGAGTTGAGATACTCACGAAGAATTCTCCATCCGGGTACCCGTCGGTTATCCGCACGTGTCATGGGAGGCATTCCGCAAACAGCCTGCATTATTTCAAAGCCGCTCTTTCCGCTGTCCTGACGTCTGTTCCATAGGTCGGGAGATGCCACGGCATATTCGACGTCGTAAGAACTGCAAAGTGCCACCACTTTCTCGGCGGCAGCCGAAAGTGTGAGATTTGATTCACAATGCTCGCCTATAACATAAAGCCCACCCTCCCTGTCGTATGCCACAAGCAGTGCCGCAAGCATATCAAAGCCGTAATCGAAAGCGACGTAGTACCTGACGTTATTTGGGATAACAGAATAGTCGCAGACATGGATCTCGGGATTGAATTCTGTGAGGAACTGCCCCTCGAACACATCCCATCGACCGTCGAGCCATGCTTCACGCATTTTCGGAGGCAGGCTTTCAAGCGAGCGGACATATTCGGGATCGGCAGAGGTAAGAACGCTGTTGTCGTAAACGGTGGCAGAGACGAAGAGATAGTCGCAGGGATCTTCCCCTGTATTGAATTCTCGGTCTATGAACAGCCGTTTGACCCAAGCGTGTCCTATTCCTCCCGGGTTGCAGGTGAGATACATACGTCTCGGAAAGGCATTCGTGCCTCGCAGACAGGCCTTGAAAATTGAGAACTGATATTCGCTCAGTTGCGTTGCCTCGTCGATGGCGATGATGTCGTATTCCTGACCCTGATAGCGAAGTACGTCTCGGTCGCAGGAGCAGTATCCGAAAAGGATTTTGCTTCCGTTCGGGAGCGAGAACGCTTTTTCGCTTTCGCTGTACGTAAGTATCTCTCCGTATTCCTTTTGCATGGGGCGAATGTGATTTGATTTAAGCTCGGGCAGTGTTCGGCGGACGAGCAGGCATACGATCCCGGGGTAATTCAGGCACAGACCGATAAGCTTGCGTCTCAAAGCCCATGACTTTCCTCCTCCTCTTGCACCTCCGTATGCGGTGTATTTCGCACGGGACTCGAAGAACACCTTTTGCTTTGGATTCGGTCTGCCGTGAAAATGAATTGTCTTTGGAGCGGTTCTGTTTTCTTTCATGCACCGTCCTCCGACATATCATGGTCGAAAATGATCTGTATATCGCCCATGGGATAGTTGCTTTGGCTTCCTTGCTCCGACTCCTTTGCTCCGTCGATCCCAAACCTTTGCCTGAAATACACCGACAGCAGAGACGGAGGAATATTTGAGTTGTATGCCTCATCCTCAAATACTGCCTTCAGCGCATCGTAGTCTTTCGGGAAATTCGAGCCTGTTTCGGCAAGCTCCTCAATTCCTGTTCCGAGGTAACGGCAAAAGCCTGCAAGGTTCGGAAACCTTTTTCGCACCTCTTTTTTTTTGCCATTGCCTGTGCAGTCCGAATTTTTTTCGGAGTCTACCGTTTGCGTCTCGGCACATTTTTGAATGTATTGATCTGCCAATTCGTAAATAGTACCTCTTGAAAAAAGCTCGGACAGATTGTATCCGTTAAGTTCCGACATTCATATCGTAACCCCCCTTTGTTGTTGTATTTTGCACATTTTTTCTTGCCTGTGCGAGATGATTTTACGGCATAAAAAAGTCTCAAAGAGTATCAAATAGTCTCATTTAGTCTCACAAAACAAAAAATAAACTTCGAGAAAATCGAATAGGGAAACGACTCTTGCAAAAAGATGTTGTGCGGTGTATAATAAAAAAGAAGTGATTTGTTTTTCGGAGGTGTGATGTGATATTTGTTGAAGCGGAAAAAATTTCATCATTTGATGCAATTGCAGACAAGGCGGAATACCTCAAGGATATATTCGGAGAGGGATATGCCTCATCGGCTCTGAATAAAAAAAATCCCGCATCACGCAGAGAGAGCGTGGCAGGATTGTTTTTGCTTGAACGTATGTTGAATAAAGCAGGGATATGCCCGTCGGACTTTTCGTTTGTAAGAGATCTCTCGGGCAGACCGTCGGCACTCAAAGGAATTTTCGACTTTAATATCTCACACTCCGAGGAATATGTGATATGTGCCCTTGAAGTGGCAGAGGGTGCAAGGGTGGGCGTCGATATCCAGTCACCGATAGCGGTCGAGAGACAAAAAAGGCTCGTCGGGCGTTTTTTATCACCCGACGAGGTAGAATATTATGAGAAAAGCCGAGAAAATGCCGACGTTTTTCTGACGATGTGGACGAGAAAAGAGGCATATCTTAAATATATCGGAAGCGGTATCTCGGTCGATCTGCGGGCGGTAAGCACACTTGACCGTACCGATGTAAGCTTTTTTGATTACATTTGCGAGGGCTGTTCGATATCTATCTGCTGCCGAAAAGACTCTCATTCAAGTCCTGTCATTTCGAGCAGCTTGTTGTTGAACTCCTCGGCGGTATTGTAGCCCATCTTTTTCTGACGGTGGTTCATAGCCGCAATTTCGAGAATGATCGCAAGGTTACGACCCGGTTTTACGGGGATTGTTATTGATGGAAGCTCTATTCCGAGAATGTTGATCTTCTCGTTTTCAAGACCGAAGCGGTCATACATTTTGCCGTCTACCCAAGGCTCGAGATTTATTACGAGATTGATGCTTTCAGTCTCTTTTACGGCACCCATTCCGAAAAGTCTGCGAACATCGACTATACCGATGCCACGAAGCTCAACGTAATAACGGATTATTTCGGGTGCGGTTCCGACCAGAGTTTTTGCCGAAACACGTTTGATCTCAACGGCATCGTCGGCGATAAGTCGGTGTCCTCGTTTTACCAATTCAATGGCAGTCTCGCTCTTTCCTATACCGCTGTCTCCGAGCAAAAGCAATCCCTCTCCGTAGACCTCGATAAGAACGCCGTGGCGTGTGATTCTCGGGGCGAGGTGCATATTAAGAGAGGCGATAAGGGCAGCCATTATAGGGCTTGTCTTTTCACTGGTGCGGAGCAGGGGAACACCCTCAACACGTGCGTGGTCGAGCAACTCGTCGAATATGTCGAGATTTGACGTAACTATTACGGCTACGGGCTTGGTGTTAAGGAAGTTATCTATCTTCTGATTTCTGTCATCCGAGTTAAGACCTGCGAGATATCTGTACTCTGCCTTACCGATCATCTGTATCCTTGAAGGCTCAAATATCTCAAAAAATCCCGTGAGAGCAAGCCCCGGTCGGTTTACCTCTGGGTTGTCTATAAGTATCTGTTCATAGTTGTCGGGCAAATAGATCTTTTCGAATTGAAACTCGTCAACTATGCTTTTGAGCGGAATGTTGTGTTTTTGATTCATATTCCATCAAGCCTCCCGAATTTTGTCTTTGGCGGCACTTTATACCTGCCGCAATTCAATTATAACACAGACAGATGAAAATTAAAAGAAGAAAAGCAAAAAAATGTATATTCGGGGTAATTCATACCAAAGTCACAATAATGCTTTATAATTATACTGTATATGAAGAAAGGGAGCTTTTGAGAGCAAAAGCCAAGGTTAAAAAGCGTGAACGGAAAAAAGATTTGTAAGATACTTTCGGTAGTAATG
>JAFPCR010000047.1 GCA_017390195.1 Clostridia bacterium
ACAGGTAAGATTACCTCTGCTCCCGCAAGCCACCTTGCAACTCTTTGCAATCAGATGGTTAACTTCCTCGGCATTATGCAGAATGAATGGGCGGGCGCTCAGGCATTCTCATCATTCGATACCTATCTTGCTCCCTTCGTTAAGGTTGATAACCTTACCTATGACCAGGTCAAGAAGTGCATCGAGTCCTTTGTTTACGGCGTAAATACTCCCAGCCGTTGGGGTACACAGGCACCCTTCTCCAACATCACTCTCGACTGGGTAGTACCTAATGACCTTGCAGAGCTTAACTGTATTATCGGCGGCAAGGAAGTAGACTTCAAGTACAAGGACTGTAAAAAAGAAATGGATATGGTAAACAAGGCGTTCATCGAGACCATGATAGAGGGCGATGCAAACGGCAGAGGCTTCCAGTATCCTATTCCCACATACTCGATCACAAGCGATTTCGACTGGTCCGAGACCGAGAACAACAAGCTCTTGTTTGAGATGACCTCGAAATACGGTACACCTTATTTCTCGAACTATATCAATAGTGACATGGAGCCGAGCGATGTACGTTCGATGTGCTGCCGTCTCCGTCTCGACCTTCGTGAGCTTCGCAAAAAGACGGGCGGATTCTTCGGCTCGGGCGAAAGCACAGGTTCTGTCGGCGTAGTTACCATCAATATGCCGAGGATCGCATACCTTGCCGCAGACGAAAAGGATTTCTACGCACGTCTTGACAAGATCATGGACATTTCGGCACGCTCGCTGAAGATCAAGAGAGAGGTTATAACAAAGCTGCTTGACGAGGGACTTTATCCTTATACAAAACGTTATCTCGGAACATTCTCTAACCACTTCTCGACAATAGGACTTGTCGGTATGAACGAGGTAGGTCTGAATGCAAAATGGCTTCGTGCAGATATGATCTCCGAAAAAACTCAGAAATTCACCCAGGATGTTCTCAACCACATGAGAGACAGACTTTCGGACTATCAGGAAATGTACGGCGACCTCTACAACCTTGAGGCAACACCCGCAGAGTCGACATCCTTCCGTCTTGCAAAGCACGACATAAAGAGATATCCCGACATCATCACTGCGGCAAAGAGTTCGGCAGAAACACCTTACTATACAAACAGCTCTCACCTGCCCGTAGGATATACCGAGGACATTTTTGCGGCTTTGGATATTCAGGACGATTTGCAGACACTTTACACTTCGGGAACGGTCTTCCATGCCTTCCTCGGAGAAAAGCTTCCTGACTGGAAAGCGGCGGCAAACCTTGTCCGCAAGATCGCAGAAAACTACAAGCTTCCTTACTACACGCTCTCGCCCACATACTCTGTATGCGTAGAGCATGGATATCTGCCTGGTGAACAGTTTACCTGTCCCATCTGCGGAAAGAAAGCCGAGGTTTACAGCCGTATCACAGGATACTACCGTCCCGTTCAGAACTGGAACGACGGTAAGACACAGGAATACAAGGATCGTAAGGTCTACAATATCGGTCATTCCACTGCTCCGAAAAATGCTGTAAGTCACGCTACGGAAAGCTGTTCCTGCGAGTCGGCTTGCGATGACGTATCGGCAGACAGCACCCAGACAGGAATAATACTCGTTGCAACGGCAACCTGCCCCAACTGCAAGATGGCGGCTGCGTTCCTTGACAAAGCGGGAATTCCCTATGTAAAGGTACTTGCTGAGGAGAGCAGAGAGCTTGTTGCAAAATACGATATCAAGCAAGCTCCCACACTTATCGTTCCCACCGAGGGCGGAGTTGAAAAGTTTGTCAACCTCTCGAATATAAAGAAATATATTCAGTCAACAGAGGCATAAGGCGAGATTTTCGTTTATCAAATAAAAATCAAGTCGTCAACCGTTTTGGCTGACGGCTTGATTTTTTCAGAAACGTATACATCAATTCTTGACAATGCAAAAAAGCCGTTGTATAATTATCAGAGTAGGCAAAGAGCTTACATTTCTATACAAAAGAGGCGAATATAAATTATGATAAGAATAGGTATTTTCGGTTACGGAAATCTCGGACGGGGCATAGAGTCGGCGGTAAGACAAAACCCCGATATGCAGCTTGCGGCAGTTTTTACACGTCGAGACCCTGAAACGGTAAAGCTCCACACTCCCGATGTTCCCGTTATACATGCAAACGATATTGAGAAAATGGCAGATAAAATAGACGTGCTTGTCCTTTGTGGCGGAAGTGCGACTGACCTGCCCGAGCAGACTCCGCAGATGGCTCGGCTCTTCAACGTAGTTGACAGCTTTGACACCCATGCCAAAATACCCGAGCATTTTGAAAATGTAGATGCTGCCGCCAAGTCGGCAGGAAAGCTCGCTCTTATTTCGGCAGGCTGGGATCCGGGTATGTTCTCTCTCAACAGAGTGTATGCCTCGGCGGTGCTTCCCGACGGAGCAGACTATACCTTCTGGGGAAAGGGCGTAAGCCAAGGACACTCCGATGCCATTCGCCGTATAGATGGCGTTATAGATGCAAAGCAGTATACCATTCCTGTGGAATCCGCACTTGAGGCTGTCCGTTCGGGCAGCGAGCCTGCACTTACGGCACGTCAAAAGCACACGAGAGAGTGCTTTGTTGTAGCCGAGGAGGGTGCGGACAAGGCTCGAATAGAGCGTGAGATAAAGGAAATGCCGAACTATTTTGCAGACTACGACACGACAGTCCATTTTATTACTCTTGATGAGCTTAAACGTGATCACTCGGGCATTCCGCACGGTGGATTTGTGATCCGTTCGGGCAAGACGGGATTTGACGGAGAGCATAAGCATATCATTGAATACCGCTTGAAGCTCGACTCCAACCCCGAATTTACGTCTTCTGTAATTTTGGCATATGCCAGAGCCGTATACCGTATGGCAAA
>JAFPCR010000048.1 GCA_017390195.1 Clostridia bacterium
AAAATTTTTATTTTGAGAAAGGATAAAAGAAAATGACACTTACCGAAAGAGCTTCATATATTAAAGGACTTGCAGACGGCTGCAACCTCGATAAAAACTCAGAGTGCGGAAAGCTCGTTGCCGCTCTCATAGACCTCACCGCAGATATGGCGGCTGAGATCGCTGATCTCCGTGAATACATCGAGGAGATCGACGAGGATCTCGCTGATGCGGAGGAATACATCGAGGAGATCGATGAGGATCTCGGCGACGTAGAGGAATTCCTCGACGACGAGTGCGACTGCGACTGCGACTGCGACGATGATGATTTCGACTTTGACGACCTCGATGACGATGAGGACAACGACGGTGATGACATCTTCGATTGCGACGGCGACTGTGCTAACTGTGCAGAAGAATGCGGTGACGAGGACGATTACTTCGAAATAATCTGCCCCTCTTGCGGCGAAACCATCTGCTTCGATCAGGACGCAGACTTTGAAAACCTTACCTGCCCCGTTTGCAGTGAAAAGTTCGAATGCGTAGTTGATGAGGAAGACTTCGAAAACCTCAGCACTGAAGACTGAGAGATTTTAGAAAAAAACAAAAAAGATGCGATGAGAAAGCTTTTCAAAAAGCTTTCTCATCGCATTTCTTTTCATCTTCAGCTTCCCCGTCAGAGTAGCGTGAGATTCCCGCAAGTCGGCTGATCTCCTTAAATCCGTCTATTTCGCCACGTTGGATAGCACCGAAAATACGGTATTTAAGACCTTTATTGTTTTTGTCGAGGGTAGCAAGAAGCTGTTTCATAGCTTCACGCTGTGTATTGCCGTCTGCGGCACAGGGGGATTTGATGATGGGAAGCTCGGCTTTTGAGGCAAAGTAGCGAACATCCTTTTCGGGCATATAGATCATAGGTCTGATAAGCGTGATATCGGTGCGTGAGAGGTAAGTCACGGGGCTGAAGCAGCCTATCCTGCCCTCATAAAAGAGATTGAGCATAAATGTCTCGACAACGTCATCGAAGTGATGCCCAAGAGCGACCTTATTGCAACCGAAATCCTTTGCGGCACGGTGCAGAGCACCACGACGCATCTTTGCACACAGTGAGCAGGGGTTCGGCTCTTTTCTGACATTGAAAATTATGTTATTTATTTCGGTGGGAATGATCTTATACTCAACGTCAAGCTCCTCACAAAGCCTTGCAATTGGCGAAAGATCAAATTCCTCCGCAAAGCCCATATCTATCGTTATAGCACAAAGCTCAAATTTTTTAGGATAAAACTTACGCAGAGTAGAGAGTGCGTAAAGCAGAGTCAGCGAGTCCTTGCCCGCCGAAACACCAACGGCGATCCTGTCACCGTCCTCTATCATGCCGTAATCATCAACAGCACGGCGAACATAACTTAGAATCCTTTTTGAATACTCCATTTATAATAAATTCCTTTCTGTTAACAGAGACGAAAATCAAATGTCATTTGCTCTTTTCGCCTGACATCATACCTTGAGAGCTTTAAAAAGCTCCCTGATACCCACATACTCTTATAGCATACAGGTGTCGTAGACGGAGAGGGCTTTTTCGGACATTTTTCTGTTTGGCGAGGATCTGTCGTCGGAATCGTAGATAAAGAGGGGAGGGGATACGTGCATAGAGCTTGCCCCGCCTTTTACCGCTTCGACGAGAACGACAGAGGGTTCGCTTGACTTATCGGGGTGTACGAACATCACACGTTTAGGTTCGAGTGAGGCTTTTCTTGCGGCGTCGATCAGGTCTGCGAGTCGGTCGGGGCGATAGACGCAGTAGAATTTACCGCCGAATTTCAAAATTTTTGCCGCCGCCGAGCAGAAATCATAGATATTTCCGCAGACCTCGTGGCGAGCGATATATTTTGCGTCAGATGCGTTGCGTTTACCGCTGTCGGTCTTCATATACGGTGGGTTTGATATCACGATATCAAGTTCACGTCCGAAGGTTGCAGGGGATATATTCCGCACATCGCAGGCATGGACGCTCACACGGTCGGACAGACCGTTAAGACAGGCATTTCGTCCGATCAGGTCAGCAAACTGCTCCTGTATCTCGACAGCATGAAGATAGGAAAATTTTTCACGTGCAAGGCAGAGAAAGCCTGCAATACCCGTGCCACTTCCGAGGTCTGCACAGACGGCATGCTTTGACGGCTTGACAAAAGCCGAAAGCAAAAAAACGTCTGAGCCGAAGGTAAGCCCGTCCTTTTTTTGGATCAATCGGATATTTTCGTTCACCGTATCGATCCTCTCATCGGGCAGAATTTTTAAATTATCGAATTTTTCCTGCATGATACACCCACCTTTCGATCAAATAAAACGACTTAGTGACTTGAAGTTATAAAGCGGAGCAGACCGAAAATATCGGACCGCTCCGCTTTATAAAGTATGTACCCGAATCAGTCAGCCTTAGCAGCACCAACAGGGCATACACCTTCGCAAGAACCGCAGTCAATGCACTCATCAGCATTGATAACGTATTTTCCGTCGCCTTCGGAGATAGCACCTACGGGGCATTCTCCTGCACAAGCACCGCAAGCGATGCAATCGTCAGAAATCTTGTAAGCCATGATATAAAACCTCCATAAAAAAGTTTACTGTTGACATTGTATCATACAATTATGAAAAAATCAAACCTTTTTGAATTATTTTGAAAAAAAGTTGCAGGAAAGCGAGAAATAAAGCTCCAAAAGCACATTTTTGTGCGTTTTTTACCTTTTCTATCACATTTGAAAGTCAAAAGGGTCTGAGATCCTTTAATTTTATTCTTACTTTTCGAGAAATATTCGAAAATAACGTCTTTACTCTGTCTCGTCGGTGTCACCAACGGTCTGCTCATCGTTCTTTGAGCGACGGGGTGAAGAGATAAGCTCTACGTCGTCACGTGAAAACTGCTTGGGAACAAGCTCGTTCTGTGAGTGAAGCTTGACCTTGATAGTCCCTGCGAGCGGATTTATTTCGGTAACAGTTCCGACACCCTCCTCGGTCATGACCGTAGAATCAACGGGGGGAGTACGTTTAAGCTCCTCGGCGTAGACATCGTTCTCGTAACGCAGACAGCACATAAGTCTGCCGCAGCAGCCCGAGTTCTTGCTCGAATTGAGCGAAAGTCCTTGATCCTTTGCCATCTTTATAGACACCTGTGCAAAGTCGGGCAAGAATGTCGTACAGCAGAGCCGTCTGCCGCACGGTCCGATACCTCCCATAAGCTTTGCCTCGTCACGCACGCCTATCTGGCGGAACTCGATCCTCGTTCTGAACACAGAGGCAACGTCTTTTACCAGCTCACGGAAATCGACTCTTCCCGCCGAGGTGAAGTAAAATAGGAGCTTTGTATTATCGAACGTATACTGAACATCGACCAGCTTCATGTCAAGCTTGTGTGCATCTATCTTTTCCATGCAGATACCGAAAGCGTCTTTTTCGAGTCTGCGGTTATTTTCGTTGTGCTTCACATCCTCGTCTGTCGCAACACGTATCATGGGGCGGAGCGGAAGAACGACCTTGCTTTCGCTGACGAAGCTGTTTTCAAGCCAAACCTCGCCAAACTCCAGACCACGTGCAGTCTCGACGATGACTTTCGTGCCTTTTTCGACCTTGTTTCCCTCGGGGGCAAAATAATATGTCTTGCCGTTTGACTTGAATCTTACGCCGATGACCTCGACATCGGTGCTTGCTGTTTTTTCAGCGGATACCGAGTCGGTGGACTTGACATTTCCGTGCTGTTCATCAAGCTGTTGATCGAACTGTTCATCGAAAAATTCGTCGACCATCTTTTTGACCAGAGCTTCGCTTATTTTGATATTATTTTCTGTCGAAAGCGGAAGGAAGATATCCTCGTCACGAACCGAAAGAGACTCGGCAGAAAGCTTCTTCTGTGACTCGGGGTCGGGGATTCGCTTTATGTGTGCGATCTGCAAGGACTGCGGTGTCTGAGCATTATTTGTTCTGTCACGGAGATCGTTTGACCTTCCCTTTTGGTTCTGCCCGCCGTGACCGCCGTTTTTGCCACCTGAATGCTTATTCTTTGAATTTCCCTTGCCCGAATGCTTTTGCGAGTTGTCGCTGTTCGTATCTGCTTTCTGTGCGGCGGGTGCATTATTTATCTCGGCAGACTGAGCTGCTGTATTTTCGGTGGGATTATTTGCATTTTGATTGAATTTTTTCTTCTTTGGTCTGCGGCGATTACCACGTCGGCTCTTGCCCTGCTTTTCGCCGCCCTCATTCTCCCGATCCTTTTGATCCGAAAAATTCCGACTGTTTCCCTTTTGGGGATCTGCTTTTTTATTTGACGCATTTGCGTTCTGTCTGTTTTCTTCCATTTTTATGCTCCTGACCTTGCTGTGCAAGGCTTCCTTTCTGTTGAACGATTTCGGGTGTCAGTTACCTTTATTGTTCCTTGTCTTGATCTTAACGGCGAAATTTATAAGGGTGAGCCGAACATTTGCGTTGCCTGAAAGCGAGCTTTTTGTTTCGGCGATAGCATCATAAGCGAACATCAGATCCGGCAGGGTGAAGCTTGAAGCGAACGATGCCGCTTCCTCTCGGCTCGTGAAGAAGATCATCGGAGCGGTGTCCGATCTTTTTATAAGTGTCATATCACGCAGTGCCTTTTGAGTCAAGGTCAGCTGCTCGACAGTCTCTTCACGCTTGCCTGATGCCGTCGCAATTAAAGCAAGCAGCTTCTCCGCACCTCGTCTGTCCGACATGGCAAGGATCAGCTCGGACGCAAATTCACGGTTCTTTAATATCGGATTTCGTGTCTTTTCGTCAAGCAGGTCGACCGCCTGTCCTATGCTCGAATCCGAAAGCAAGAGTAGCTTCGAAAATTCCTCAGGTGAGGTTCTTTTCAGCTCGTTTGCCCTCTCACGCACCTCGCTGTTATCGCATCTGTTGAGCAGATATTCACTTATCTTTTCTCTGTCGGTAGGCTCAGTCCGCAGAGTTGCCGCACGGCTTCGAACAGTTTCGAGCAAAAGCCCCGAATTCTCGCAAAGCAACAAAAACAAGACATATTTCGGTGGCTCTTCGAGCGTAAGCAAAAATGCGTTTTGTGCCTGAACGTTCATCGTGTCGGCATCCTCAATGATGTATACCTTGTACTCGGTATCGTTCGGCGTGATGATAACACTGTTTTTCAGTTCACGTACCGTGTCCACCGTGATCGAGCTTTTCTTGTCGTCACGCTTGACTAAAATTACATCGGGCGATTTCCCCGAAAGGATCTTTTTGCATGACGGACATTCCCCACAGGGCAATGCGTGATGCGGAGAATCCTTGTTCTCACAGGAAAGCGAAGCCGCTATCAGCATCGCCGCCGTGTGCTTTCCGCTTCCTTTTTTCCCGTCAATGATGTAGGCATGAGAAAGTGACGACGAAAGAATGTCTTCGCCGAGCCGACTGCGTAACGGATCGTTGCCGATCAAGGTCGGAAATATCTTTTTTTCTCTCGATCTCTCAACATCTGCAACCGACATCGCCTTCTCACTCCCTTCACGCTATTTCCCATATATTAAAATTAAATACACCTATTCAAAATAATATTATATCAAAACACTTAAAGGATGTCAATATCACAAAATCACGATATGGAAGTATCGACAGGCACGGGGAAGCTTTTTGAAAAAAGTTTTCCCGTCGCTTCCCACGCAACCCTTGACAAGCGGGCATATTTGTATTAAAATAATATTTATATATATTTATTTAATAAGAACCCGAGGTAACACTGGTATGATAAAAAGCATGACAGCATTCGGGCGGAGCAGGCAGACCGTTGGGGGAAAAGAGACGACGGTTGAGATCCGTTCGGTAAACAGCCGATATTTTGAATGCTCTGTACGCATAAGCCGAGCGTTTGGATATCTGGAAGAAAAAATAAAGCCCTACCTTCAGTCGAAAGGACTTTCGAGGGGCAAGGTAGATGTCGGGATAGTAATTGACGTAGTCGATTCGCAGAACATTGAAATAGAGATAGACGAGGGCTATGCAAAGGGATATATCACGGCACTTGAGAGCCTTCGTGACAAATTCGGACTGCGTGACGATATAAGCGTCATGTCTGTCGCACACGACAGAGCGATCTTCACGGTAAAGAAGCCCGAAGAGGACACCGAGCGTGACTGGCAGGAGCTTTTGCCTGTGCTTGATGAGGCACTTGAGGCATTCCTTTCGGGCAGAGCCGCCGAGGGAAGCAGGCTTGAAGACGACATACGCAAAAAGGTTGCAGGAATTTCAGAAAAGGTCGACAAGATCGAGCAGATCTCTCGCAAGGACATTGAGGGATACCGCCAAAAGCTCAGCGAGCGTCTGCACAATATGCTCGCAGATAACAATATCAGCATGGACGAGAGCAGGATCTTGACCGAGTGTGCTATTTTTGCAGACAAGGTCGCCATTGACGAGGAGATAGTAAGATTGCGTTCGCACTTTGCCGAGCTTGAAAACATTCTTGCATCGAGCGAGCCTGTCGGTCGCAGACTTGACTTTCTGCTTCAGGAGATGAACCGAGAGGTAAACACGACGGGTTCAAAATGCTCCGACTCCGAGATCGCACACCTTGTAGTTGACATCAAGTGCGAGCTTGAAAAGATCCGAGAGCAGATACA
>JAFPCR010000049.1 GCA_017390195.1 Clostridia bacterium
ATTTGACGAAATAAAACGTTTCAAAAATCTGCGACTTTTTTCAACCAAAAAATTCTACTCAATAATAATATACTCCTTTTTCTTTAAAAATACTTTTTTATTTCTAAAAAAACGTCAATTTTATTTTTAAAATAAGACAGAATACGGAAATCAGGTCATTTACTTTGGCAGTATTTGACGATAGTTACAAGAAAAAAGAGCCTGCCGTTTGACAGACTCTCTGTAAAAACATCATTTCCCTCTTGAAGTTACATAATAAAACCAAAAAACTTTTCAAAACAATTGTTTCGACACATTCATGGTACAACAGCCGTTATAATTCGTCAATTATTCCGAGATGTTTTATGCGTGAAAATCAAAGCGGCCTCCTGTTTGGATCGGCACGATACGTCCCGCTGTTATCTCACATATTTTTTTAGTTGAAGCATCGCACAAAACTTCCTTTACGGCATAGCGAAGCCTTACCTCGTCAGAAAAATCCGTTCCGTCGATAACCGCACCAAAGCCCTCCAATACAGAGATGAGCTTTTGATAGTCGGAATATGAGCAGACCAGCGACATTTCGGTGTATTTTTCGTACGTTACGATATTTGCCGCATCAAGAGCAAGCTTTGCAGTATGAGAATATGCCCGAACAAGTCCTCCCGTTCCGAGCAATATCCCCCCAAAATATCTCGTCACCACTATGCAAACGTCCTCGACCTCGGATTTTCTTATAACGTCAAGCACGGGTATCCCCGCACTTCCCTGCGGCTCACCGTCATCTGAATATCTCGCAGTCTGTCCCCCGCTGAGCAAAAATCCGTAGACATTGTGCCTTGCATCAAAATATTCTTTTTTCTTTTCCTTGATAAATTCAAACGCCTCGTCCTCGGTCGTAACACGTTTGGCATGCCCGATAAAGAGCGATTTCTTTTCCTCAAATTCGGCTGTTCCGTCATGCTCGACCGTTGTATACATCTTTGGCATATGCTACACCTCTCAAAAGTTTGTCCGACTCTCCGCCGTCAAAAGTCATGCCCGTCGCTTTCGTCTCTCCATGCCTTTTCGCAGGCATATTTTTTGAGCATCCCGTAAGCCTTGCGGTCAACGGTAGCCACCGCCACAACATTCTCAGCTCCGTAGTCCACACTGTCAACAGTTGCGTTCTTATAAAGGATATTCAGACTTCCCTGCTCACTGTTCGGAAATACGAACGTCACCTTTTTCTTGCCGTCTCTTATGATCTCTCCGAGACGTTCAAGCATTCTATCCATACCCTCTCCGCTCTTTGCCGAAACATACGCTGTGTTTTTCCTGTCTATATCGGGAACGGTCGGAAGCTCTCCCTCAACGGCATCGCATTTGTTGAATACATAGAGTATAGGTTTGCCCGATGCACCTATCTCGTCGAGAAGCTCCTCGGTAACGGCAAGTCTGTCACGGTACTCGCTGTCACTTGCATCTATAATGATCATGAGTATATCGGCATAGACCGCCTCATCAAGTGTAGACTTAAATGCCTTCACAAGATGGTGGGGCAGCTTTCGAATAAATCCGACAGTGTCAGTCAAAAGCAGATCCTCTCCGCTCGGAAGGGTATACTTTCTCGTCGTCGGGTCAAGTGTCGCAAACAGCTTGTCTTCGGCAAGTATGCCTGCATCTGTCAGCCGATTGAGCATAGTCGATTTGCCTGCGTTGGTATATCCCACTATCGCAACCTTCGGCAGACCGCTTCTGTCACGGGATACACGCATTGTCTTACGGTTTTTGTCCAGGATCTCAAGCTCCTGCTCAAGTGCGGTTATACGACGTTTCATATGTCGCTTATCACTCTCAAGCTTGGATTCACCCGGCCCTCTCGTTCCGATACCACCGCCCAGACGTGACATCTCGTTTCCCTTTCCGTAAAGTCTCGGAGCAGTATATTTTAACTGTGCAAGCTCTACCTGCAGTTTTCCGTCCTTTGTCGTTGCGTGGAGTGCAAAAATATCGAGTATGAGCATAGAACGGTCTATAACACTTACATCGTCACCGAGCTCGTCCTCTATATTTCTTATCTGCGACGGAGACAGATCAAAATCAAACACGACAAGCTTTACCGAATTGTTTTTACACAGCTCGGCAAGCTCCTTGATCTTTCCCGAGCCTATCATCGTTCTCGGGTCGGGTGTGGATTTTGACTGGATCATCTTCGCAAAGGTCTCGCCACCTGCTGTGTCAAGCAGTCTCGAAAGCTCGTCAAGGCTCTTTTCAACCTCGCTCTGTGGGTTCTCATATGTTGCCATTCCCACAAGCACCGCGCGTGATGCGACCTTGGGTCTATCTTTGCTTGTTTCAAATTCGCCGCCTAAATTAAAATTTATTTCTTCCATAATAACTCCAAAAAGCACAAATTGGGCAAGTGTGCGTGAAAAGCACGCCTCACTTGCCCACAGTTTGCGATCATGCGATTGCTGATTGCTCGAAAATTACTTGCTGCTTGCTGCCAGTCTCTTCTTAAATCTGTCAACTCTACCGCCTGCATCAACGAATTTCTGCTTACCGGTAAAGAAAGGATGACACTTGGAGCAAATTTCGACCTTCATCTCGCCGCTCTTTGTGGATCTTGTGGTAACGGTCTCGCCGCAAGCACACTTGATCACAACTTCCTCATAATTGGGATGAATTCCGGATTTCATTTATTTACACCTCACTTTACTGATTCCTGTTTCTATAATACCAAATGATTTTACCACATCTTTTTCAAAAATGCAATAGCTTTTCAAAAATTTTTTTGATAGATTTATTTTTTTGTCTGTTTTTGTATTCTAAACCTATATTTTGCCTGCAAGTGAGGTATGTAGATCGCCGATAATTTTCTTTTCAAGTCTCGATATGTAGGACTGGGATATACCGAGCAGGTCGGCGACCTCTTTCTGCGTCATCTCATCCCGACCGCCAAGACCGTATCGAAGCTCTATGATGATACGTTCACGCTCACAAAGTCCCGAAACAGCCTCACGTATCACACGCTTTTCCTCTCGCAACTCAAATTCGTATGCAACGCCGTCCTCTTCGTTTCCCAGTACGTCGGAAAGTAACAGCTCATTTCCGTCCCAATCTATGTTTAAGGGTTCGTCTATTGATATCTCGCTCCTTGTATTGTTGCTCTTGCGTATAAACATAAGTATCTCATTTTCTATACAGCGTGAAGCATATGTAGCAAGCTTTATGTTGCGGTCGGCTTTGAATGTGTTTATCGCCTTTATAAGTCCGACAGTTCCTATCGAAACCAGATCTTCTATGCCGATCCCTGTGTTCTCAAATTTTTTGGCTATGTACACTACAAGTCGCAGATTATGCTCTATCAGCATTGACCTTGCCTCGTCATCGATATGCAGACGGCTTATATATTCGGCTTCCTTTTCATGCGAAAGAGGTGCGGGAAGCGTATCCGGGCCGTTTACATAATATATTCCCTTTCGACTTTCTCTATACCTGCCGAAGGTCAGTTTGTCCCAAATTTTTTTTAAAAAAGCAAGAAGTTTCATTTTGTTTCCACCCAAAGCCTTTGATCTGCAAAAGCAACCTTTCTTTTAAATTTGATCTATAAAAGCAATTCACTTGGGACTAACGCTCCCTCGGGTATGACCGAAAGAGCGATAAGCACCTCTGCCTCATGCCCCTTGTCTTGATCCTTTTGATCCGATATCACCGTTCGGTCGGGCAAAAAGGCATAAAGCATTCCTGTGCCGTTGGCTGTCCTCGTCGGTATCAGTCGAACTCTTTTCGAAAACTCGTCGTCTGATGACAGAACAGGACAGTCTCTACAGTTCGATGAGCTCAGCGATATGTATATCTCGTATGGCAATAATATCTTAATTTTTTCGATATCCGCAACGATCACACATTTGCCGCTTATCGGATCACGCAACAGATTTCCGCTGTCGCATACCGAGTCGATCGAAACGGTCTGACTGCCGACAGTTACCGAAACTCGGCAAAGCCTTTGCGACGTACTCTTTCGAAAAAACTTAGCAAAGAACACCGTAACTAAGCTTCCTCCTACTGCTAACAGTGCGATCACCCACGCATCTATTCCGTCAGAGGATATGGCATCTATCGGAAGATCCAATTGATTTAAAAGATTGTATGCCGCCGTCATGATACCGCCTAACAGTGCCGACACAGCAAAGTATACAACGCTCATAAGCAGTACCGAGACCGCTCTGCTCTTCTTTCGGTAAAAGACGATCGCACACATCAAAATACAAGCTCCGATATCCGAGGCAAACGAAAATATCCACAAAAGATCCGGAAACAACGCCACAACAGAATAGATACCGCCTGCCGTACAGGATATGAACGTACGTATCTTCGGAAGCTTTCGGTGCATAATGACGGCTGTAATATAAAAGCACAGAAAATCCATACTGAAATTGACCATAAAAAGAAGGTCTGCATACACCTCGACCTCGCCTGCCATATTTCTTGCACCCCCTTTGTTACTTAATTATAGACGACGAAATGCAAATATTCTGTCAAAATCATAGAGTCGAAAAACAAAAAATATTTCCGCCGCAAGTTATAAAGAACTCACAGCGGAAATATATTTTTATTTCATATCACTTTATTTTTCTGCATTCAAGATAAAATCTCTTGTCGTATGCGTGTCCCATAGAGAAAGTCTTTCTCGGTAATGCACCGTCGGCAATTACAGTCTCGAACAGCTTGTCCTTGCCCATACCCTCGAATATAAACCCGATAGTATCCTTTTTGCTCGACAGCGACTCGGTCGCCTCAATGCCGTGTATGTAATCGACACGTGCGTCTGCGTGGCGTGAGATATATCCGTCGATAAATTCCTGCAACGTACCTACGGTAAGCTGCTGTATGGGATTCTTGAATTCAAGCTCGCAGTCGATCCCATCGGATATGCAACGTACCGTTTGAGGACAAGCATTTGCGTTGCCTCTTTTTGCAAGATCCTCGGCATAAACACGAAGCTCGCCAAGCACTTTTTCGGGTTCAACTCCGAACATAACTCTGTATATAGGCTCAAATTCCAACGCACTGTCGTATATGTTGACTATCTCGACAAGTGCATAGCGTGCGGGATGAGCCTGTGCCGCAGTCTCGCCTATCTGTTCCTTGATCTCCTCGTAAGCCGCTTTCGCAGATGCAAGAGAGTGATTTCCGTCTCCGACTGCAAACAAAAGCGGAGCTTCTCCAACACAAAGTCCGTCAAGTGCATTTTTGATCTGCTCGATACCCTTTTGGTCTATGAAGTATCCACATACGTGACCGCCCTTTTCCATAAGGTCAAAATCATACGCTTCCTCAAATCTGCCACAGCATTCTGCCATAGGCTCAATTACACTGCGTTCTGCATCGTTTATAAGGAGCATAACATGCGGAAGCTCTATCTCTGCCCCACGTCTTACTTCGACACGGGGCGGAATACGCTCAAGCACCGTTCCCTCTGTTGCCCGTACAAGTGAGGTCGATCCACGTCGGTAGTCGTAACATTCAAGGTCTATCGCTCCGACAACGCCTCGGCGTATCTTGCCGTCGTTCTGAGTGCGTTCCATGTATATCATCGTATTGGGATATTCCTTTAATACAGACTGCAAGTATATCTCCATATTCCTGTGTATCTCAGGTATCCTTGCTTCACGCTCGTCAAGGTAGACCTCGGGCAATATGAGATTGAGCGTAGATGCCGAATCTCCGACCTCTTTCTTTACTCTCTCCCAATATTCATTCTCCGAGGTGTACTGGTCACAAGCAACAACAGACCATTTGGTCGAGTCTGTCTTATTCTTCTTCAGGTCAGGCAAAAGTATATTTGCCGAATAAAAGCAACTTTTCATATCAAGTCCATATGCCTCTCTTTTAGGTATAAATTAAATGATATCTTATTGTACAGCATTCTGTCGAAAATTGCAATACCTACATTGATTTTTGGCGACAAAAAAAGGAAAAGAAAGAATATCTCCATAACACTGTCAACTGCCCAAATTCTCCCAAGTTAAATCAACCTAAAAAAGCAGTTGCAGTTATTTAAAATATATGTTATACTAAAATAATAGATCTGTATGAAAACAAACTTAAGCAGATAAAATCGGAAGGTGATGTTTATGGGACCTATGCACTTTAACATGAGTGAAAACGAAAAGATACCGAGGCCGAAGTCGCTTCGGGATATCCCACGCTTTTTACGTGAGCTTATCGGTGGATTCTTCTACCGTCTTTTCTACATATTCGGAATCGTATGGCAGACGGGGCATTTCATTCTTATCGGAATGGTCTTGTTCGCAGTGCTTTCGGGTCTTTTGCCTGTTCTGGGTGTATACCTTTCAAGTGCTATTCTCTCCGAGCTGCAAAAGGTCATTGAGTTAAATGCCGTGAATCAAACCCTCGGTGCAGGCTCTGTCGCTGTATTTTGGGGCTCTGCGGTAATGCTGATGATAGTGCTGTTCTTTGCACACAAGATCATCTCCACCGTCGTCACACAGTTTAATGCCGCCCTTACAAGAATAGCAGGTGAAAAGGTCATAAAGCAGGTCAGGATCAACATTATGACAAAGGCAAAGGATATCGACATGGCATCCTTTGACATTCCCGACTTTTACGAAAAGCTCGAAAACGCCAACCGTGAGGCCGCAATGCGTCCTGTGTCTGTTCTCTCCTCTACGCTTACTACCGTAAGCACGGTCATCAGCCTTGTCGGATACATCGTGATACTTATGCAGGGACTTCCGCTTGCGACCCTTGCGATAATTGCAGTATCTATCCCGAGTGCGATAATAAATTTTTCATACCGAAAAAAGAACTTCAACTATCTCCGCCACCGTTCCAAGAACCGCAGACAGATGACCTATTATTCCGACCTCATGGTGAACAAGGACATGGTCAAGGAGATCCGTATGTACAACCTATCCGACACATTCATCAACAGCTATCATTCGGTATTCAAGTCATATTTCAAGGGGATGAAGCACCTGATAGTAAGTGAAAGTGTTTGGATGATCCTGCTTGCAATAGGTTCGTCCTTGGTAAGCGGTGTGTTCTTCTCTCTCATTGCGGCAGATGTTGTAAGCGGAGGCATCGACATAGGTAAATATTCGCTTTACACAGGTGCTCTTACCTCGATCGCCGCAAGTATCTCGTCACTTATTAACAACTCATCGTATGTGTACGAGGGAACGCTGTTCATAAAGAACCTAATCTCCTTTATGAACGAAGAAAAGAATCTTGTCCCGAAGGTCGAGCCTGCCGAAGCTGTCAGCTACGGCAAGCCTCACACTATTGATTTTGTCAACGTTTCGTTCAAATACCCGGGATCTGACAGATTCGTTTTGAAAAATATCAATCTGCATTTCAAAGCAGGAGAGACTGTTGTCCTTGTAGGTCTTAACGGCTCGGGCAAGACGACGCTCATAAAGCTCTTGACGAGGCTTTACGATCCCACTGAGGGCTACATATTGCTCGACGGCAAGGATATTCGTGACTATGACGTAAATCAATTATACAAGCTTTTCGATTAAAACTTCCCAATTCTTCGCCGTCAAGATTTTTCAAAGTAAAACACGAGTTTTCATAAATCATATAAGAATGTTCACTGTTTTCTTTCGGAATAGAAAC
>JAFPCR010000050.1 GCA_017390195.1 Clostridia bacterium
ATATTCTCATATCTTTGTGAGCAGAACGGACTTGAAGTTGGCAAAGATGTGACTATAGATAACACTTATGCACAACCCGCAGACCTCCGTGCTGCCGCAGTTCTCGGAAATGTAGAATTTGCCGTTCTTCCCGAGCCTATGGTCACGATCGCACAGAACGCAAACACTTCTCTCAAGGTTGCTCTTGACTTGACTGATGAATGGGGCGATCTTGAAGGTGACAGTTCACTCGTTCAGGGTTGTGTCGTGGTAAGAAAGGATTTTGCTCAAGCCCACCCCCAGGAAGTTGCAAAATTCCTTGAAGAATACAAAGCATCCATTGAATTTCTGTCAAAAGACTATGCCGTCTCCGCACAGGCAATCGTTGATGCGGGCATCGCTTCAGGTGCTCCCGTTATAACAAAGGCTATCCCCAAGTGCAACGTATGCTTTATTACCGGTAACGAGATGAAGACCGCCCTTTCGGGTTATCTCAGCAGTATGTTTTCTGTAGACCCGATGTCTGTCGGAGGATCTTTGCCGACAAATGACTTCTACTATATCGCAAAATGAAGGTAACATCAACGACATCAAGAAGATTTTTATTTAAGTCTCTGAAAATAGCGGTGATCGCAATGTTTTGGATAGGGATATGGCAGTTGATCTCATTGATTGTTGGAAACGAACTGCTTTTCCCATCTCCTCTAAGTACCGTTATACGAACAGGACAGCTTGCAATAACACTATCCTTTTGGAATACCGTTGCCATGTCCTTGTTGCGTGTATGTATAGGCATCGTAGCTGCGGTCGTTTTGGGCATATTAACAGCAGGTATCTCATACAAGATAAAATTCTTTTATGATCTGCTGTTGCCTGCCGTAACCGTAGTAAAATCAACTCCTATTGCTTCATTTGTTTTTCTTATTTTACTTTGGGTGGGACGTGATGCAGTAACAGTCATAATAACTGCGTTGATAGTATTTCCTATCATTTGGGAAAATGTCACACAAGGATTGAACAATATCGACCGTTCGCTTTTGGAGTTTGCGTACTGCTATAAAATTCCCTTTTTGATAAGACTGCGTAGGATCACTATCCCCTCTGTTATGCCGTATTTCTTCTCCGCCGCACGCACCTCTCTAGGTCTCGGTTGGAAAGCAGGGATCGCAGCAGAGGCTTTGGTCATGCCGGCAATATCGATTGGAAAGATGCTGTATTTTTCAAAGTTTAATCTTGAAACGACCGATATGTTTGCTTGGACCTTGACTGTCATTATTTTAAGTCTTGTGATCGAGCTTCTGTTCGTCGCTGTTCTGAACAAGATCGGACAAAAATACAACGTAAAAAAGCAATGAACCGTCTGACTGTGAGGTGATCTTATGCTGAAGATAAACAACATTTCAAAAAGTTTCGGCGACAACGTCGTCATAAAAGACCTTTCCCTCGAATTGCCTCAAAAAGGGATCGTGTGTCTTACGGGAGATTCGGGAACCGGAAAGACGACATTTCTGAATATTATAGCAAAATTATACACCGCAGATAGCGGAACGGTCGAAAACACGTATAAAAGGACGGCATATATGTTTCAAGAGCCGAGACTTATTGAATGGCTCTCTGCTTTGGAAAATATCAATATCGTTCTCGGTGACAAGAAAAACACGTTGCCTGTCGCAGAATTACTTTTGCAGGACGTAGAACTCGCAGATGCCCGAGACAAGCTTCCACGAGAGCTTTCGGGGGGGATGAAGCAACGCATCTCACTCGCAAGAACGCTTGCCTACGGTGGAGACCTGTATTTGTTTGATGAGCCTTTTAACGGAATGGATCACGACCTTAAATTCAGAATGCTAAATCTTATAAAAGAAAGGTGTAAGGACGCTTTGGTTATCCTCGTTACACATGACTCCGACGTTGCCGAATCCCTCAAAGCAGCTCAGTTGCATTTTTAAAACAGTAGTCAAAAATACCGCTCTGCCCAAAATCAAGCAGAGCGGTATTTTTTTACATATTTGAGATTCGAAACATATCTGTACCTTTAAGCAAAATAGGTGCGTATTTGTCACCTGCCACAACTATATGCTCGAGCAACTTAATTCCTACCAGATCAAATGCTGTGTCAAGCCTGTGCGTCAGGGCAATGTCGTCTCCCGACGGAACTGCTATTCCGTGAGGATGATTATGTACCAAGACAACAGATGACGCTTGCTTTTGATAGGCTTTTTCTATCATAACACGTGTTTTGGGAACTGCGGAATTTACACTTCCGTCCGAGATCCAACAACAGTCGAGCAATCGCAAAGCATTGTCAAACAGCAACAGATATACCCTTTCGACATTTACTCCGATATAGAGTCTTTTTACATATTGACCGATCTTGTCGAGCGTATCGTACATTGGCAGGTCTTCATGCGAGTCTATTGCGTATCTTCTCGACAAGGCAAGAGTAAGCTTGATCAAGACCGCCGAGTTATATGAAACTCCCGATATCTTCATCAGATCCTCGACAGCGGCATTCATAACGCCCGAAAGAGATCCAAAGCTTTGTACAAGCTGATGTGCAACTTCTTTTGTATCCTTACGGGGTATAGAGTGAAACATCAAAATTTCGAGAAGCTCGGTATCTTGCATATGGTCCATACCGTATTCAAGAAATCTCTGTCTCATTCTTTCACGGTGCCCTTCATAAAGCACAGATGGCTTGGTCGTTTTTTCTTCGTTGTTGTTTTCCATGTGTGTCACCTTGAAAATTCGATCATTGCACGAAACATATCGCGTGCGTTGTTATAGGTGTTGTCATCGGTCGTAACCGTCTGTTTCATAAAGAAAAGTATCGTGTCCTCTGGAAGCGGGTGCAAGACTTCGTAATACTTGTAGATCTCTGTCTCGGATAGCTTGACAGCAAGACCGTCGTCGGTAAGCCAAGAATCAGGTATCTTGCTCGATATCTCTTTTGTCGGGCAAATTACATCTTTGTTATTTGTCACGACCCTTTCATATAATGACGGACCTACCATAAATATCTGATAGCCACTGTCATATGCAAGCGTTTGGGAAAATTCGCTGTACTGTGAAGAGTTGTTACTCGACGGGTAATAGTTTACCTTGTTTCCCTCTTTATCTGTCTCGGCGTTAAAATCCTTTAATTCTTGCTCTGAGAAGATAAGATATTTAACCAAAGAAACCTCTTTTTTGCCGTCTTTGTTAAAATCTTCAGGCAATACACCGTTAAGCACGTGCTGAACGTTTGCATATTCGGTTTCGGCAAGATTGTAATTACCTGCGTACACGATCCCGACGTCGGGATCTACCTTCGTACACATTTGGACGGTGCATATAGTAATTATGAAAACAGCCGCGATCGCTATAATTACCTTCCACTTATTATAATACCAAAAGTTATCGAACCTTTTGGCAAAATCTCCTCCGTTGGAAAGCTTTATCTCAGGTTCTTTTCCCGACTGTGAGTTATATTTGGAGTCGTTCATTTAAAATCTCCTCCGCTTTTTAATTACACTTGAATTTTTATTTAAGCTCTTGATACCTCAAGTATCTTAATGTGCATAGAGCCACCGGGTGCGTCTATTGTAACTTCGTCTCCTGCTTTTGCTCCTATGATCGCTCTTCCTATGGGCGACTGGTCGGATATTTTGCCTTCAAATGGGTTTGCTTCGTTTGAACCGACAACATTGTATGTGATTTCCTCGTCAAATTCTACGTCGTAAGCCTTTACAACAGAGCCGAGGCTGACTATCGAACTGTCGATCTGTGATTCGTCGATAACAACGGCATTCTCTATCATATCTTCGAGTTCTTTAATTCTTGTCTCAACCTTAGCCTGCTCATTTCTTGCCGCATCATATTCGGCGTTTTCGGAAAGGTCTCCGAAGGATCTTGCAGCTTCAAGATCCTGCTTGATCTGGTCTCTCTTTTCACCTTTCAAATACTTGAGTTCTTCAATGAGTTCATTGTACCCCTGCTGTGTATACAGTCTCTGATTTTCGTTTGCCATTTCTTCGTCTCCTAAATTATATTTATTGTTTTATATTTTTGAAATCAAACTCACCGTTTATTCAGATGCCGAATTCAGCTTCGATATTGCTGTCTGCAACTGATTATCGATGTCATTGTTATAAAGAAACAACTTATACAGGTTCATATCTGCTGCCTCTCCCGTCAATTCACATTCAGCACCGAAATCGGGTGTAATTCCTATTCCGTCATAGCTTTCGTTGTTTGACGGATTGTAAAGCTTAGTCGTGACTCTGAGTCCACCTTCAAGACCGAAAGCACTCAGGTTTATGATAGACTGCATACAACCTTTTCCGTAAGTCGTTTCACCTACAACAGCTCCGATATCATAATCTCTAAACGCTGCGGTAAAGAGTTCTGCGGCAGATGCCGTTTTTTCATTTACGATCACCGCAGTATTCAAGCCTTTATATTTTCCTATATCCGACATTGAAACATTGCAAGATGAGTACGCCGAATTAGGATCATACGTCACGGGTGCAACTAAAAGCTTCTGTGACTTTCCGTCTTTTCCAACGGTATACATTATTATATCGCCTTCATCCAAGAAGTAACTGAGTATCGCCCTTATAGACGCTCCGTCGCCTCCGGGATTGCCTCTGAGATCAAAAACAATATCGTCTATTCCCCTTGAAACAAGGTCGTCTACCGCTTTTTTAAATTGTGCCGGTGTAGTCAGGTCGAATCCGGATATCTTTACGATCCCGACATTTTTATCGGTATCGCATATTTTATAAAAAACAGACTGCGTTTGGACGTGTCTGCGAACAACACTGACTTCGTATTCATCCGACTTGTTCCCGTTTCGGTATAAGGTCAGAATAGCCGAAGTTCCCTCTTCTCCCCTTATATTAGCTGCTATGGCATCATATCCGTCAACTTCAACAGAATACTTTTTGCCGTCAACGGTGACGCCGGCAATGACATCTCCCACTTTGATCCCTACCTCTTTTGCAGGAGAGCCTTCATTTACATGAACGATCTCGATCGTTGAGGTGTCGCTGTCATAAATAACAGTAACTCCTATTCCCACCATATCTCCCGCTGTGGTCGACAACAGTTGTGCATATTCCTCTGCGTTATAATAGTTACCAAATCGGTCGCCTACCGCATAAACGTAGTATTTCATTAAATAGTCGAGCTTTTCTTCTTCACTTATCTCGTCGGAATAATAGTAAAAAGAATCAAACAACTCTGCAAACGTTTTGAATTTTGAATAAAAATCCTCAGTGTTTTCGTCACCTATTCCGACAAGGTTTGAAATGATTTGCTCGTATTCTTCCTTTTGTGCCTGATATACAGATTCAAACTCAGCACGTTGTCTGTCAAGAGACACAAATCCAACAAATGAAGTGATCATAACAGACATGAGTATTGCCACGCATAGCATGAGAACTACTGCCAACATCGGCAGCTTTACGCTCTGACGCTTGTTTGAGTATGATTTCTCTGTTTGTTCTTCTGTAATATCACTTTGTCCGTTCGGTTCGACTTGATCGTCCGAGCCTGATCTGACATTAGCATTTATTACTGTATTTTCTTCTTTTTCGTTGATCTCGTTTTTTTCGTTTTCCGACATATCAAGCACCTCCCGGTCTTTGTACTCTATTATATACAATAAATATATGTACAAAACCGCTGTGATAATTAACAATATGTAACATAAGAACCGCTAATTTGTTAAATAG
Organism: Clostridia bacterium; assembly: GCA_017390195.1. GTDB lineage: Bacteria > Bacillota > Clostridia > Oscillospirales > CAG-272 > RGIG1023. The sequence continues at coordinate 5,697 of JAFPCR010000050.1, forward strand.
GGCTTCTTAACAAACGAAATGCCTCCCTACTGAGTGGGAGTGCATTTCGTTTGTATTTCATACGGTATGTAATTAATTAATAGTTTGCGTTCTTGGAATTCAGGTACTTTCTTACCATCAATGCTACCTTGAATGTGATAGCGTCTTCAAACTCGTGTAGATTGAGTCCTGTGAGCTTGCGGATCTTTTCAAGACGGTAAACGAGTGTGTTTCTATGTACAAAGAGCTTTCTCGATGTCTCCGAAACATTGAGATTGTTTTCAAAGAAACACTGGATCGTCATCAAGGTCTCTCTGTCAAGCACCTCAAGGCTGTTCTTTTTGAAAACTTCCTGCAAGAACATTTCGCGAAGTGTGGTAGGCAGCTGACAAATAATGCGACCTATTCCGAGGTTTTCATAGCTTATGATGCTCTTCTCTGTCTCAAACACCTTTCCGACTTCAAGTGCGACCTGTGCTTCCTTATATGCACGTGCAAGGTCTTTAATATTATCAACAGTAGTTGAAATACCTATCGAGACTTTGGTGTAAAATTCCGAATTGATAGTGTCGGCAATGTTTACTGCCATATTTTCTATATCCTTGGAATCTGTTCCCGATTTGATCTCCTTGACCAAAACGATGTCTCTCTCACCTACGCTGATAACGTAATCCTTTGATTCATCAGGGAACATATTCTGAAGGATCTCAAAGGGCAACATATCGCTTTTGGAGTGGAACTTTACAAGGAAAACTATTCTTACTTCCTCAGTATTGAAGTGAAGCTCCTTGCTCTTTATATATATGTCGCTCGGAAGAATATTGTCCAGGATTATGTTTTTTATAAACGAGCCCTTGTCATATTTTTCGTCGTACAGATTCTTTATGTTGCTAAGCGACACGGTAAGAACCTTCGACATTTTGTCTGCCAGCTTATCCTCGCCTTCAACAAATACAACATATGCCGACTTGGAATTTGAGCTTATGGGGCGGTAGGTATATCCTCCCGACACGATCATGTCGTTCGAATATGCAAGTTCGTCACGGACTCTCTGTCTTATCTCTCCGATCTTAATAAGCTCGGAGCAAGCAATGACTGCACCTGTTTCGTCGATAACACCAACTTCACGGTCTATCGCATCTTTCATCTGGTATATTACGCTCTGGAACAATCTGTTTGACATTTAATTTTCCTCGCAATTTTATACAAATTTTAATTTGATATTGTGTATACTGTCCTATATTTTACAACATTTTTTGTATTTTTTCAATAGGTTTTTCAATATTTTTTATATAAAAGACCAAATTTTTTATATTTTTTTATATATTTTTATAAATTTTGGTTTTTTTAACCAAAAAAATCACAAATCAAATCTGTATGCGATACAACCAAGTGCAAATCCCGATGCCGTTTCTGTCCTTAAAATTCTTTTGCCGAGTCCTGTCATCATCATTCCGATCTCTTTTGCTCTGCTCGCTTCATCGAGTGAAAAACCGCCCTCACTTCCTATAATGAGTGATATAGTCAACGGTCTTTCACTTTTGCAAATGCTATTGACATCAACACTTTCGAGAATCTCTTTTATCGAGCGAGTTCCGTCTCCCTCATAACAGAAAAGCGATATGTCAGCTTTTGCCGCCTCACGGAGCATAGTCTCAAAGCTTACGGTGTCATTGACCAGAGGTACATAACTTCTTCCGCACTGCTTTGCTGCTTCGAGAGCTATTCGGCATCTGCGTTCGGTCTTTCTCGCCTCGGAGTCGGGTTTTACTTTAACAATACAGCGTTCGCTCTCAAAAGGCGTGATCTCTGAAACGCCCGTTTCCACCGCCTTTTGTATGACAGAGTCCAGCTTGTCCCCTTTGGGCAGAGCTTGGTAAAGGTGTGCAAAAAAGACAGGCTCTGTATCTGCATCGACGACAGAGACGATCCTCGCTTCGACAGCAGTGTCCGAAAAATGTTCAAGCACACAATCGTACTCGTGCTTTTGCATATCACAGACGGTTATATGCTCGCCTTCAGCCATTCTCAGCGAACGTGAGATATGGTGTGCATCGTCCCCTGTTATCGTAACCTTGCCATTGTTTATTTGACTCTGTTGCAGAAAAAATCTTGGCATGATGTTTGTCTCCAATTTATTTTTGACAGTATTTTTTGGATTAATTCTTTTTATGCTTCTTACAATTTATATTATACAACAATTATTTGTTTTTGTCAAAGAGATCGATGACACAAAAAGGGCTGATACACAGTACGTGGATCAGCCCAAGATATTTTTATTTTACCGACTTTTTAAGAGCCAAAGCACACCAGCCGTTATCGTCTATGCGTTCGACAACATCAAAGCCGTTTTTGTTGAGGCTTTCGATGACCTCTTCAGCTCGCTCAACAATAATTCCCGAGGCAAAAAGTATCCCGTCATCTTTGAGGTACGCACCTACGTCGGGTGCCATTCTTATAATGATATCGGCAACGATATTAGCTGTTATCACATCATACTGACCACCGCTCATATCAACATCACGCAAAAGGTCGGAAACCTCACAGTGAACATTCTTCTGTCCGCTCTGCTCGACGTTTTCACGTGCTACTCTTACGGCGATCGGGTCTATATCACAGGCAAAGCATTCACCTGCACCGAGCTTTGATGCACATATTGCAAGTATTCCGCTTCCGCAACCGACGTCAAGAACTCTGTCTGCGTCTTTGACATATTTTTCAAGAAAGGCGATCACGAGTTTCGTAGTCTCGTGTGTTCCTGTTCCGAATGCCATTCCGGGGTCCATACGAACAATTATATCGCCGTCTTGCTCGGCATAATCCTCCCACATAGGCACGATAACGATCCGCTCTCCTATTCTGATGGGGTGATAATACGCCTTCCATGAGTTCGCCCAGTCCTCTTCGTTTACGCCGATAACCTCGACCCTTGCATCAATGTTTTCTGCCGAAAATCTGTCCTTTATAAAGGCGATACAATCGGTATAGCTCTTCTCTATAGGAAGAAAGAGCGAAACCGAAACAACTGTCTTATCTGCATTAAGTATGCTTTCGTCGATCAGATCTCCATAACATGTCTTGAGATCAATATCCGAAAAATCCTCTATCATCAGATTGCTGTCGACCATACTCATAACAGCAGTTACATTATCTAGCAGCTCTGTCTTTGCCGTGACCTTTATCTGAGTCCAATCCTTAAAATCGTAATCTTTTTCCATTATATAATCCTTTAAGTTTTATTTGTCTTCGGCATTACTTTTTACGTTTGAATATGCCGCCTTTTTTGTTGTAGTTGTTCTGTCCGCAGCTTTCCGCAAATTCACGGATGATATTCTTCTGCTTGTCGTTAAGTCCCTTGGGTATCTCAACGATCGCATCAAAATAAAGGTCTCCTCGGCGGTTTGCGTTATTTACATAAGGAATTCCCTTTTGCTTAACGGTAAAACGTGTACCCGACTGAGTACCCTCAGGAATCGTAAATTTGACATTTCCTTCAAGCGTTGGGATCTCGATCTCTGCCCCGAGGATAGCCTCTGTTACGGTAATCGGAACCTCGCAGTAAATATTGTATCCCTCTCGCACGAAATCCTTATGCGGTCTGACCGTTACGGCAATAATAAGGTCTCCCGTTCCGCCGCCGTTCTGTCCGTCACAGCCCTGACCACGCAAAGCGATCCTTTCTCCGTCGTTTATACCTGCGGGGATGGAAACGGTAAGATTCTTTTGAACCTTCTTGAATCCGCTACCCTTACAAGTTCCACACGGTGTTTTTATTATCGTACCCGTGCCACGGCACTTGTCACACGTTACTGTAGACTGGAACTGCATACCTCCGAGCCTTTGGATAACACGCTTTTGTCCTGTTCCGTGACATTCCGAGCAGGTCTCGGCACTTGTTCCCTTCGCCGCTCCCGAGCCGTCACAGTCGGGGCATTTTTGTATCTTTGTATATGATATATCTTTTTTTACACCGAAAGCCGCCTCCTCAAAGGTAAGCGTAACCCTCTGCATAATATCATCGCCTCTTACGGGAGCGTTTCTGCGATTTCTTCCCGAAGAACCAAAGCCACCGCCAAAGAAGCTTCCGAACATATCTCCAAAGCTTCCGAAGTCTGAGAAATCTCCGAAGCCTCCAAATCCTGCTCCGCCGCCCATTCCCGAGCTCGGGTCGAACGCATCATGACCGAAGCGGTCATACTTTTCACGGCTCTCGGTATCTGAAAGTATATTATACGCCTCGTTGACCTCTTTGAATTTTGCCTCGGCTTCCTTATCTCCCGGGTTCATGTCGGGATGATACTTCTTTGCAAGTGTACGGTATGCCTTTTTTATCGCATCGTCGCCTGCCTTTTTATCAACGCCGAGCACTTCGTAATAATCTTTTTTTTCTGCCATAAATAAGTCCCTTTTATGTTTTGTGCCGTTTTTACCGTCCTTTTATTCGATGAAAACAGCAAACTCTATATACGCTTCTTCCCGACGGGACACCGAAATACCGAATATCCCGTCGGGAATCTATTGTTTTGTATCAGTTTATACGATCGAGCTTACTGCACGGTCGTGTACGAAACAGCTTATCAGTTGCCGCTGTTGTTTGAATTGTCTTCGTAGTTAGCGTCATAGTAAGTGCCGTCGCCACCCGCATTTCCTGCGTTACCTGCGTCTGCACCTGCCGCACCCTGCTGCTGATAGAGCTTTTCGGAAACTGCATAGAATGCCTTTTCGAGTGCCTCGGTATCAGCCTTGATAGCCGCTGTATCGTCGGTCTTTACTGTTTCCTTCAGCTTGTCGATAGCTGCACGTACATCTGCGGTCTCAGCGTCGCTGAGCTTGCCGTTAAGCTCGCCCAAGGTCTTTTCACTCTGGAATATAAGCGAATCTGCTCTGTTCTTGATGTCTACACTTTCCTTTGCGGCTTTGTCCTGCTCTGCAAATCTCTCTGCATCCTTAACTGCACGGTCGATATCCTCTTGGCTCATATTGGTAGAGCTTGTGATAGTAATGTTCTGCTCTTTTCCTGTTCCCTTGTCCTTTGCGGTTACGTTTACAATGCCGTTTGCATCGATATCGAATGTTACCTCGATCTGAGGAACTCCACGGGGAGCAGAAGGAATTCCGTCAAGAGAGAATCTTCCGAGAGTGGTGTTGTATGCTGCCATTTCTCTCTCACCCTGAAGAACATGAATCTCAACAGAGGTCTGACCGTCTGCGGCAGTTGAATATACCTGACTCTTCTTTACGGGGATAGTAGTGTTTCTGTCGATTATACGGTTAAATACACCGCCAAGGGTCTCGATACCGAGAGACAGAGGTGTTACGTCGAGAAGGAGGAGGTCCTTGACATCTCCGCCAAGCACACCGCCTTGAATAGCAGCACCTACTGCTACACATTCATCGGGGTTAATTCCCTTGAAGGGGTCTTTTCCGATAAACTTCTTTACTGCTTCCTGAACTGCGGGAATTCTTGTAGAACCGCCGACCAGGAGAACCTTATCAATATCGTTTATTGATATGCCAGCATCTGCGAGTGCTTTTCTTGTGGGCTGCATAGCTCTGTCAACGAGGTCTGCCGTGATCTTATCAAACTCTGCTCTTGTAAGAGTTGCATCGAAATGCAAGGGTCCTGCAGAAGTAGCGGTGATGAAGGGCAGATTGATGTTCGTGCTTGTCATACCCGAAAGCTCGATCTTTGCCTTTTCTGCGGCATCCTTGAGTCTCTGAAGAACCATTTTGTCTTTTCTGAGGTCAACACCGTTCTCACGCTGGAACTTATCAGCCATCCAGTTGATGATCCTCTGGTCGAAGTCATCACCGCCGAGGCACGTGTCGCCGTTTGTTGCAAGGACTTCAAATACGCCGTCCGATATCTCAAGCAGTGATACGTCGAATGTACCGCCGCCGAGGTCGAATACCATTATCTTCTGATCCTTTTCTTTGTCCATACCGTATGCAAGTGCGGCTGCGGTAGGCTCGTTTATGATACGAAGAACCTCAAGTCCTGCGATCTTACCTGCGTCTTTAGTCGCTTGTCTCTGTGCGTCCGTGAAATATGCGGGAACGGTGATAACAGCCTGCGTAACAGATGTTCCGAGATAAGCCTCTGCATCTGCCTTCAGCTTCTGAAGGATCATAGCCGAGATCTCCTGAGGAGTATACTTCTTGCCGTCAATATCTACTTTGTAGTCGCTTCCCATATGTCTCTTGATACTCATAATGGTTCTGTCGGGGTTGGTGATAGCCTGACGCTTTGCTACCTGACCGATCATTCTCTCGCCTGTCTTTGAAAATCCAACAACAGATGCAGTTGTTCTCGAACCTTCGGGGTTTGGAATAACACTCGGCTCACCGCCCTCAAAAACAGCAACACAAGAGTTTGTTGTACCCAAATCTATACCGATAATTTTTCCCATAACAATTTTCCTCCGTTAAATATAATTATTATTTTGATTTTTCTAATGTAGATAAGAATTTAGTTTGCGACCTTTACCATTGCATGGCGGATCACTTTGTTACCGATCGCATATCCCTTTTGGAATACCTCAACGATCTCTCCCTCTCCGTACGCCTCATCGTCGATGTGCATTACGGCATTGTGCAGATTGGGATCGAATGTCTTTCCGAGTGCTTCGATCTCTGATGCACCGAGTTTGGCGAGCGTTTCCGCAAAGCTTTTTGCGATCATCTCAAGTCCCTTGGATACGCTTTCGGATTCGCTGTACTGAGCCGCTCTTTCGACATTATCCATTATTGGAAGTATCGCCGAGATAGCTTCAGAAAAGGCCTCACCGTAGGTCTCTTCTTTTTCTTTTTGCGAGCGGCGGCGGAAATTGTCGTACTCTGCCATCATTCGCAAATATTTGTCGTTCAGTGCCGCAAGCTCTGTCTTACCCGCTTCGAGCTTTTTATTTGCCTCGGCAAGCTCGGCTTCAAGCTTCTTTGATTTCTTTTTGTCCTCTTTTTGAGACTTTTTGTCGTTCTGACAGCCTGCATTTTCGCAGGACTCCTGTTCTGCGTTTTCGCATTCCGCCGTTTCCTCGGCACACACCGTGTTCTCTCTATCCTCCATTTTTGTCTCCTCCGTTCAGCAATTTATCATTGTTACTTTTATCCAAAATATCGGATATGTTTCCGCTAAGTCCTTCGAGTGTCGCAAGCACCTTTCCGTAATCCATTCTCAGCGGTCCGATGATTCCGATAGCACCTATCGTTCTTCCGTCCTTTGTGATCGGTTTGAACACAACGGTAGAATTGTTCATTTCCTTTACCGAACTCTCAGACCCTATGACGACATTCACATCGTCACCCTCTGCGTTTGATACGATCTTCAATATATCGTCCTTACTTTCGAGCGTCTGGATAAGCTCCTTCAGCTTTTCTTTGTCTGAAAATTCGGGATATTCAAGAAGTCGGTCGATACCGCTGACCTTTACGTCTCCGTTATCAAACTCTGTCATGGCATCGTAGATGCACTTGACCGTAGGATTGATCACATCGGGACGCTCTCCCATCGCATCTTCCATTTGCATAATAAGAGGAAGATTTATTTCCGACGGACTTACTTCGATCAGATATTGGTTGAGAACCTCGCCTGCAAGCTTTACTGTTTTTTCATCGACATCCGAATTAACCCTTACATATTTTGTTTTTACCGAACCGTTAGATGCGATAATAACGAGTATGAATCGGTTAGGCTCGAAATATATCGTCTCAAACTTTTTCACCGATACAAATGTTGTTTTGGGCTTGATCGCAAATCCCGTGTAATTTGTCATGCTCGAAGCGAGCTTCGATGCGACCATGAGAACTTGATCAAGCTCGGAGATCTTTGATTTCAAGAGATTGTTTATCTCTCTTATCTCGCAGGTCGTCATTGCGTAATGCTCAAGCAG
>JAFPCR010000051.1 GCA_017390195.1 Clostridia bacterium
CCGAGCTTCTCGCTCATACCGTACTTTGTTACCATCTTACGTGCGATCGAGGTAACATTTTGTATATCCGACGATGCACCTGTCGAGATATCCTCCATAACAAGTGCTTCGGCAACTCTTCCGCCAAGTCCGACGATAATGTTTTCATACATTTCGTTACGTGAGTATCCCATACTGTCCTGAGTAGGAACACGCATGGTAACGCCTCCTGCTCTTCCTGCGGGAATGATAGTAATGTGCGTAACGGGGTCGGAGGTCTTGCAGTAGTACGCCGCAACGGCGTGACCTGCCTCGTGGTATGCACAGAGCTTGTTGTCGTGTTCCGAACGAACCTTGCCCTTCTTCTGCGGACCGAGCAGTATCTTCATATAAGAATCCTCGATCTCCTGCATTCCGATAAGGCTCTTATTTCTGCGTGCGGCAAGCAGAGCCGCCTCGTTCAAGAGGTTTGCCAGATCTGCTCCGGTAAAGCCGACAGTAGACTGTGCGACCTTTTTGAAATCGACCGCCTGTTCAAGCGGTTTGTTTCTCGCATGGACTTTAAGGATCTCCTCACGTCCCTTGATGTCGGGAGCGGAGACAGTGACCTGACGGTCAAAGCGTCCGGGACGGAGCAATGCGGGGTCAAGTATATCGGGACGGTTGGTGGCGGCGATGACGATGATACCGTCATGCGAGCCGAATCCGTCCATTTCAACGAGCAATTGGTTGAGCGTCTGTTCTCTTTCGTCGTGTCCGCCGCCGAGTCCTGCTCCTCTGTGACGTCCTACAGCATCTATCTCATCAATAAATACTATCGACGCAGGTGCTTTCCTTGCGGTTTCGAACAAATCTCTTACTCTCGATGCACCGACACCGACGTACATTTCAACAAAATCAGAACCCGAGATCGAGAAGAAAGGTACTCCTGCTTCGCCTGCAACAGCCTTTGCAAGCAGTGTCTTACCTGTACCGGGAGGGCCTACGAGCAGGACTCCGTGAGGTATCTTTGCTCCGAGTGCGGTATACTTTGAGGGGTCTTTCAGGAACTCTACGATCTCCTCAAGCTCTGCCTTCTCCTCATCTGCACCCGCAACGTCCTTAAACATTACCTTGTTTTTGCCGTCAGCTACCGTCTTGGCATGTGCTTTTCCGAAGGAATTCATCTTGCCACCCTTGCCCGTCATCTGACGTGACATCACAATGTAGAAAACAACTATTACTACAATTATAATAAGATAGGGCAAAAGACTCAGCCACCACGGGTATTCTGTTGCGGGAACAAGCTCCCATTTAGTCACAGACGTCGTTTCGTTGTCTATGACCGTATCGGGAATGACCTTGCTTAACAGCAGCTGCATTCCGTAATTACTGAGCTTATAGGAGACCTCGGTGTTATCCTTTAATTTCATCGTTATAACATGAGTATCCTCGCTTATCGAGAACTCCGAGACCTCATCGTTTTGGAAATATTCTATTATCTCGCCATAAGTCTTCTTTTCTGCCGCAGTACCGTCAAACATTCTCGTTACCATGAATATTATGACAGCGAACATAACGACATAGAAAATTATAACCTTGAAGTTATTCTTTTTCATCAACCAATCCTCCGTAGAACCATGCCGACCTTGCTCGGCAATATCCGATCCCCTCGCTTTTTGATTTGCTCGGGGCTGATGTTTTCATTTAATTATATGTTTCGTTTTACCGCTTTTTCATAAACGGCAGGCTTCAGCACACCGACATAGGGCAGATTGCGGTATCTTTCGGCATAATCAAGTCCGAATCCGACAACGAACAGGTCGGGGATCTCCGTTCCGCAGTAGTCGGGCTTAAATTCGACCACACGGCGACTCGGCTTATCGAGCATTGAACAGGTCTTTACACTGCTCACTCCCTTTTCTTTGAAAAGAGCCATGAGCTTTGTCAATGTCCTTCCGCTGTCTACAATATCCTCAACTATTATCACATCGACATTGCCGAGGTCTGTGCGTTTTATATCGAGCTGTACGTTTATTATGCCCGATGTTTGTGTACCCGAACCGTAAGAAGAAACTTTCATAAATTCGACCTCGACGGGCATGTTTATATATCTCATAAGTTGAGCGGTAAACATGATTGAGCCTTTGAGCAGGCAAACAAGCACCAGATCTCTTGACGAGTCTGCATAATCACGGTTTATCTGATCGGCAAGCCGTCTTGCTATCGCATCTACTTCCTCTTCGCTTATCAATATTCTCTCTATATCATCGTGAATATTTTTTCTCATACGATATACCTCTTATTCTTTGTTTTTACCTTTACCGTCCTTTGATTTTCGTACATATATATAATGTAGGAATTTATATCTTCGGTTGCGTATCGGTATCAATGAGAAATTCCAGCCGAAGCGGTCTTCCCTCTCCGCAATACCTTGCTCCGTCGCAATATCCGACAAAGGGAACAAAAATTATCCTTTCGTCTTGATGCTCGGACGAACTTTCTTCCCCGAAACGCTCACAAACGATCGGGAGTCTGTCACGAAGCTCTGTCGGAACTTTTTTATCGCAAAAAAGCTTTTTGAGCTTCTTTGACATTCCGTTCATTTTGATCTTGTCGCCCTCACTGCGTGAACGGACATACAGTTGTCCTATAATTTTATCAAAATTTATATCTGCCTTTATAGATAATTTGTAAATATTTTTACTGTTTATACCGCCGTTTAAGGACAAATTACACAAAATCCGTACACCGCTCTCGGCGATCAGTGTCTCGCCGTCTTTTAGCGGAACGCAGTAGCTTTTGCTTGTGTGCGGAGCAAGCTCACCGCCACCATCTTTTCGGCAGAAAAATCCCAAATATCCGTCTCGGAAAAACGCCTCTGTTTTGTCGGGAAGTGACAGTCGGTGACGTTCGGTCGCCCCCGATGTATATATCATGTTTATTACGGCATTCAAATGCACCGATTCAAGAGTCGCATCCGAGACCCGACCGAACAGCATCACAAGCACTCGGCGTAATACCGCTGTGTGAAGTCGGGCAAGCTCACTTACCTCTACTCTCCTTTCGTCTGCCGAACGGCAAAAATCCTCGGCACACGAATTTATGAAATCGCAGTCCTCTCTCATATCCGCACAGAGTCTCGATGCCGCCCTTTGCGGAGACGGAAAGAGCTTTTCAAGCTGTGGAACGATGTTGTGGCGTATCCTGTTTCTCGAATATTCGGTATCGGAATTCGTCGAATCGATCACATATTCATACCCGTTTTCTTCGCAAAAACGCAAAATATCACGCTTTGAACAGTTTAGCAGCGGTCTTATTATCTTCGCCTTTCTCGTATCGTCAAGCTCGAAAAAATCTCTGACCGAGGGTATTCCGCAAAGACCGTTGGCAGAGCTGCCACGTGCGATATTAAAGAGCAGTGTTTCGAGATTGTCGTCGGCGTTGTGTGCCGTAGCGAGCAAAGGTATGCCGTTTTCCCTCATTATCTTCATGAAAAAATCATACCTGACTCTTCTCGCCGCAGTCTCTATGCTCTCACGGCATTCCCTTGCCTCTGTCGGAACGTCGGCATCAAGGCAAAAGAATCTTATATTGTGTTGCTCGGCAACCGCTCTGCAAAATTCTCTGTCACGAATCGCCTCGTCTCCTCGGATCCCGTGATTTACGTGTGCCGCATAGACCTCGGCACCGCTACAGATAAGTAGCTCAAGCAACGCTCTCGAATCGGCACCTCCCGAAAATCCCACAAGTATCGGTGTGTTCTCGGGCATCTTTGACAGCACGCAGGGTGAAACGGATCCGTCGATCTTCTTTTTGTCCGTCATAACTTCCTTACTTATTATATAATAAATTTCTTCCCGTAATATACGACCGCACAATAAAACAGAACGTTTTACGCATCTACGGTTGTATGTATCGGTTTTCTACATCTTTCAGTCGTATTTTGTCAGCTCGGCAGGCTATCCTCGTCAACTATCGTGCGGAACTTGGTGAATCTTCCTATCCAGCCCATCTTTACCGTTCCGGTCGAGCCGTGACGGTTCTTTGCAACGATGACCTCGGCTATGCTCGAATCCTCGTCGGACATCTCGTCGGTCTTATAATATTCGCTTCTGTAAAGGAACATAACAACGTCTGCATCCTGCTCGATCGCTCCCGAATCACGAAGGTCGGAGAGCATCGGCTTTTTGCTCTCTCTCGACTCGGGTCCACGGGAAAGCTGTGCACAGCAGATCACGGGAACGCCAAGCTCCTTTGCCATAAGCTTGAGTCCTCTCGAGATCTCCGAGACCTCCTGAACTCTGCTGTCTGTGCGTCGGTCGCTCTGCATGAGCTGAAGATAGTCGATTATGACGAGTCCCAGATTTTCAACACGGCGAAGCTTTGCCTTCATTCCCGTGACGGTAATGCCCGACGTGTCATCGATCAGGATATTACAGCCCGCAAGTCTCGACGATGCCTCAGCGAGCTTGTTCCAATCGTCGGGCGAAAGCTCTCCCGAACGCAGGCTGTAGCTGTTTACCATAGCCTCACTTGAAAGTATACGTGTTACGAGCTGGCTCGCCGACATTTCGAGCGAGAAGATACAGACATTCTTTTTCGTCTGCTCGGCTACGTTCGTTCCTATATTAAGACAAAAACTCGTCTTTCCCATACCCGGTCTCGCTCCGACAAGTATAAGGTCTGACGCACCCATTCCGACCAGCACTCGGTCAAGTCCCGAAAATCCCGTCGGTGTTCCCTGCGTCGATGCCTTGTCCGATGTGAGCAGGTGGAGATGCTCGTGTACCTCGTAGAGAACATCACGGATATGCTTGAAATTCTTTGTATCTCTTCCCTGTGCTATTGAGAATATCTTGTTTTGTGCGGAGTCAATGATATTTACCACCGACTCATGCTCCGAGTATGCCATATCCGAGATCTCGCCCGATGCCTCAATAAGCTGACGCAGTACGCTCTTTTCCTTGACTATTCTCGCATAGTCCTTGATGTTGAGCGAGTTCGGAACGGTCTCCGCCAAGGTTCTGATATAATCCTCGCCACCCGATTTTTCATAAACTCCGTTCTTTACGAGCGTGTCGATAAGAGTTACTATATCGATCTCGTTGCTCGAATCGAACAGGTCACGCATTGCGTTATATATCTGTGTATGCTCGGTCAGGTAAAAATCGTCGGGAGAGAGCTGAGATGCTATCTCGTTGAGCGATTCGGGATCGATCAGGACCGAGCCGAGCAACGACTGCTCAGCTATAAGCGAGAACGGTAATTTTCTTGTCAATTCGTCTTTCATCTTCACGACCCTGCCTCAAGCTCGGCTGAAATCTGCCGACCGTAAGGCTTTTCCTTTTTGTCTCTCTTTTGTTTTGGTATCCTTCGTTAATTCTCGGAAACAGTAAATTTGATCTTTCCGATAACATCGGAGTAGAGCTTTACATCAACGGTGTATGTTCCGTAAGCTTTTACCGCCTCGGGCATGATTATCTTTCTCTTATCTACCGAAATATTAAAATCTCTCTCAAGTGCCTCTGCCAGATCCTTTGTCGTGACAGAGCCGTAGAGTCTTCCGTCAGCACCCGAGGTGCATTTTATTTTGAGCGTTATCTTCTCCATCTTCTCAGCAATGACCTTTGCCTCTGCACGCTCGGTCTCTATCTTGTGAAGCTGTGCCGAATCCTTACCCTTCTTTTCGTTGAGTGCCTTTGCGTCGGCTGCGACCGCTAATTTGCGTGCAATGAGAAAATTGCGTGCGTATCCGTCGGATACCTCTATGATCTCTCCTTTTTTTCCTTGGCTCTTTACGTCCTGTAAAAGAATTACTTTCATTGTTATATATGTTCCTTTCGCTGTTGGTTTATCTTCATATATTATAAGATAAGCTATACCGAGACATTATGCCACAGCATTATGCCTTAGCATTCTTTCTTAACTGTATATCTTCAAGATATTCGTCTATTGCAGCACGAAGCACCGAAAGCACTTCCTCTATGGTGTTTGAAGCGACCTGTGCTCCCGCCATATCGAAATGTCCTCCTCCTCCGAGCCTTTCAAGAATAAGCTGAACGTTTATCTTTCCGTTCGAACGTGCCGAGATATAGACCGTCCTGTCGCTTCTCACCAAAGCGAATGTAGCGTCTATGTTGCGTATATTGAGCAGCTTGTCTGCCGCCTTTGATGCCGCAACTCTGATATCGACATCGGCTATATCGTCTCCGTACGCACTGTCGCTCGATTCTATCCATGTTACTGCGATATTTTCCTTGTATATCCTCGTGTTCTGTCCGAACTCCGAGGAGATGGCAAGGTCGGCGGGGCGTTCGCTGAACAGCGTGCCTGCCGTGTCTGTTCTCGCCTGTCTGTCATAGAGATACTGGACTGCCGCAAAGGTCGAATCCTTTACGTTATGAGTGAAGTTCTTGGTATCGAGCATGATGCCCGCAAGCATAAGGTTTGCTTCCTCTTTTGTAAGCATCGCATAAAATGGGCTTTGCCATATCATCTCGGAGATAAGCTCACACGCAGACGAAGCATCGTGCTGGATATATTCGAGTATCGGATCGAATTTCAGCTCCGAGAAAAGTATGTGGTGGTCTATTATCGCAATTTTTTGAATATTGTTGGCAAGCTCGGGGGCTTCAAATATATATTGGTTGTTTACGTCAACGATTATCAGCAATGTGTCCGAACGTACCATATCCATGGCACTGTCGCCGTCAACGAACATATTGCGGTACTCGTCAAGCGGCTCGAGCATCTGTCGGCAGATATTTACCGTATCCGAACGCTTGTCGGTGACGACCTTTATCGGTATGTTGCGGCTCTTTGAGGCACACAGTGCAAGTCTCGCCATACCTACGCAAGCTCCGAAGGAGTCAAAGTCGGGATTTTTGTGTCCCATGATGAGTACGTTTGATGCCTCGGCGATCATCGTGCAGAGCTGGTTCGAGTTTACACGTGAACGGACTGCCGTTCTGTCCGACGAGGTCTTGACGTGTCCTCCAAAGAACGTGTTGCCCGTAGCACTTTTTACGACGACCTGGTCTCCGCCCCTCTGTATCGCCATGTCGAGTGCCGCAGATGCCGCACGCTCACGCTCGTCCATATTTCCCGCAATTGCAGCAATACCCATCGATATCGTAACAGGCGAGCTATTATCTCCCAGCTTGACCGAACGGATGGTGTCGAGTATCTCGAACTTTTTGTCCATACAGCGTTTAAGCTCTCCCTGCGAGAACAGGAGCAGATACTTATCACGCTCGTATTCACGAAGGACTCCGTTTATCGACTGTGCCCAATTTCGCAATATCGTTTCTATCTCGTTCGTTGCGACACGGTAGCTTACTCTGACATACTGTGCGATCTCCTGAAGGTTGTCGAGGATTATATATGCAACGACGGTATTTTCGGTGTGCATCTTCTCACGCAGCTCAAGCAGCTCGGTGATGTCGTGGAAGACCACGAAATAGAAGTTTCTGCTGCGTACCCTCATATTCGAGCATTCTGCACGGAAGCGTCGTCCGTTGATGGTAACGGTAACACCGCCCTTTTCCTCGTTCTGTCCGAAAAGGCTGTCCGAGCTTATCATATCTCCCGACAGCGAATCGGCACGGGCGATAGAATTTATGACCTCGGTATATGGGGTCGAGCATATCGAGTCAAATCCCGTATTGCACACGGGGTCTTTGAATTCGAGGATATCACGCAGAGCGTCGTTTACTACCTTTACCACTCCGTCTTCGTCCATTATCGCATAAGGAACATCGATAACATGACGGAACATGTCGCAGACCTCGGTATTTACAAGCTCTGCCGCCTCCTCCGCCTCTCTTACTCTTGACAGCTTAACAAAATACACTGCACTCGTTATAATTGTTATCGTAAGATACATGGCAAGGAGTATCAAGCCAAGATATCCGTGTCCTATCTCGGTGTTGAAGCATATGAGGGTAAACGCCGCCAGCAACACTCCTCCTGCCGATACACACAGTATCATCGGAAGATGCGGGTCGGTGCCGTAAGAATTTTGATTTCTGTTCGCCATAGTTTACTTCCTTTCCCTTTTGTTCTGCTTTATGATCGGATCCGCATTTCTTTGCGGTATTTTATTTTTCACTGCTTTCGCCGTCGTCGTCATCGTCATCACTACCCTCAGTTCCCTCAAAACGGTCGAACGGACTGCTTCCGTACTTCTTTTTGAACATACGCTCGGCAATATATCCCGATATAACGGCATATACTCCGATAAACGCAAGCACCGTAAAGGCAAGTATGATATTGAACATGATAACGAACACCGTCAGGACAACGGTAAGCACTCCAAGCCCACGCTGTCTCGATGTCTTTGCAAAGAGCATCGAAAAGCCTATGAACACAAGTCCGGGTGCGAGTGCGACGGCTATATTCTTGGCGACGTGAGAAGCTATATCGGAATATCCCGAGGAAAGCAACGCAACAAAGAACGCCAAAGCAAATACGATAGCCGAAATGAGGCTCATACGGAAAATTACGAATTGAGGCTTTATTTTTGCTCTCATCCGCACATCCATTATGCAGATATTCGAGCTTACCCTGTCTACAAGAAAGGCGGTGACGCTCGATACGACGATAATTATCGACGGCAAGAACGATACGATGACCCGTATCAACTCTACAAAGGCATCTATAAACGGTTGCATTCCCGATGCCTGCACGCTTCCGTAAAGTTTTATCATATTCTCCTCAGCTGTTTTAACAAAGGCAGCGATAAATCTCTGCTCTCCGTTCTCTATGGCAGAGAAAATGAGATCGACGTTGATATATCCGTGCAAAACGAACAGATATATGCCAAATGACGCTGCGACGGTTGCGATAAATGCCCCTGCCATCCTGCACATACGTGAAACTGCGGGCAGTTGGCGGTGATAGGTATATCCCAACGTAGCGGCCATAGGATACGGCAGAAGTGCAAACAGCGAAAATATCGGCCGTTGGGTGATGGCGTATGCAGAAAGATACGCTGCGAGCGGTATAAACGCCACAGCCGCACGTCCTGCCGCCGTCTCACAGTACGCCAACAGCAGTCCCACCGCCGAAACGCTGAACACAAAGCACACATACACAGCGGGAAGCCATACTCCGTTGCTGATGCCGAAAATGAAGATCGGGAAAGCGAACATCATAAGGTATGGGCCGAGTCGCCTCACCGTGCAGAGCATAAATATCAGCACGGCAGCCACACCGAACAGTGCCATATGCTCGCCAATTTTGTCCGAATACGGTATTGCCGCCGAGCAGATCACCGCTATTACGGCAATTATGGGTGCCGTTATCCTTTTGTCGGGGATCTTTACCCCGAGGTACATCTTCGACAGCTCTTTTGCCTGTTTTTCAAGATCTATATCAATATCGTTTTTGTTCATTTGGGTATCTCTCCGATTTTTTGGGGATCGTTTTCGTTCGTGCCGTTCACGACTTAAATATCACAGCACTACTTTCGGTATTATAACAGTATACCATAAATTTCCCCGGATGTAAACACCAACGCATCAAATATTTCGTGTTTTGCTACATCTTTTTATATATGACGGATATTTTTCAATGTTTTTACGACCTTTTTTGACTCGTCATACCCCGCACAAAAAAAATTTTGAGAAAATTTCAAAAACCCCTTGCAAAAGCAATTTTGTTGTGGTATACTGTTGCGTATGGACGGTAATGGAGTGGGTTGCGAAATCCGCTCTTTAATTTTTGTTATGAAGGGAAGACCGTCTGCGTCAGGCGGCTAAGG
>JAFPCR010000052.1 GCA_017390195.1 Clostridia bacterium
CCGCCAAAGATATCAAGACACCGATGATACCGCATATCAGACCTGCGACAGCCTTGCTGCTGTGCGTCTTACATACAGAGGCAAAAATTATAGCTAATATTCCGCAGATGAGCGATGTTGACGAATAGCTTATCATAAGTATAGGAAAGCAACAGCAGAATGAGGAGAAAGATGTAACGACAGAATAGATGCCGAGTATCATACTTGCAGTTGTTATATACGAATGATATTTGCTTGGCTTGGGAAAATTCTTAGAATCAAATCCGTAAATATCCTCGTTGTTTTGTGTATAGTAATTGTTGTTCATATCCGAAATGAGCCTTTCTTTATTACAAGCTATGGATGGTACTTGATTGTCGGGGCTGTCTGTATTATAATATAATTGTTTTAAGATAAAAAATCAATAGCAATAAAGAAAAATTTGAATTTTGTATCTTTTTCTCTTGTTTGAGGATAATATAGAATAGGTGGAAGAGACAGGCATATGAAAAGAAGATATATTTTTGTCGGAGTGATCTTTGCACTGCTTAATATCATAATAGCCGTGGTGATCACGGTTTTCCCGACATATTACCGATATACGAATGTAACCGATCCGACGGCTGTATACTGCTTTTGGACGAAGGTATTTGGGGTATATTGTATGACGTGCGGATTTACACGGGCGTTATGGGAGCTTATGAATTTTAATATTATAGCCTCGCTTAAATATAATCCGGCTGTTGTATGTGTTGCGGCATCTGTTATCTATTACTATGCCAGATGCGTGTTTGTCTTGACTGCAAAGCGAAATAAAGAGATAAGACCGATCCGATATGATATTTTCCCTCTGTTGCTCTGCTTCGGCGTGATGTTGGTGTTTTGCATCGTGAGAAATGTAATGTTGCTCGGGTTCGGAATCGATTTTATGGGAGATATTGCCGCAAGGCTTACGTGACTGCGGCAAAACTACAAAATGATTAAGATCATCCATATAATAAGTGACAGCAATATCGGGGGAGCGGGAGTCCATCTCCTTGGAATGTTGAAAAATATTGATCGGACGAGCTTTGATGTTGCGGTTCTTGTACCGACAGGTGCGGCACTTTGCCCTAAGCTTAAAGAAATAGGCGTGCGAACGCTAGAAGTAAGACACGGGCTGAGAAGATCAACAGATTTTTTCGGGATAGGAGAGATATGCCGAATATTAAGACGTGAAAAGCCCGACATCGTGCATACTCATGCGTCCGTAACGGGACGTGTTTTAGCATTTGCTTGCGGCGTTCCGATAAGGATAATGACACGTCACTGTCCTGTTACGATACCAAGAAAAATGAATAATTCGACAATAAAAAAGGTCAGCGGTTGGATAAACGAACGGCTGACCTCGTTTTTTATTGCCACTGCCGAAATAGCAAAACAGGATCTTACGGATATAGGCATCGATCCGAAAAATATTGCAGTTGTTGTGAATGGGTGCGAAAGGGTGATGAAACTCGATAATAAGAAAAGGGAATCGATCCGACAAGGACTCGGATTTGCCGAAAGTGATTTTATTGTTGGTATAGTTGCGAGAATAGAAAAATGCAAAAACCACGTGGGCATTATCGAGGCACTGAGTCGTATCCGTCAGACTGAGAACGGAGGAAAAATTCGCCTGCTGGTAGTAGGAGACGGTTCGATGTATCAGGAGGTTTTTGACCTTGCTTCAAAAAAACTGCCCGATACGGTCTTTGTTGGATTTTCCCATGATGTTGCACCCTATTATAATATTATGGATCTGAACCTGAACTTTTCGGTAAGAGCCGAAACCTCGAATCTGGCTCTATCGGAGGGAATGAGCTTGGGAATACCGTCGGTGGTGAGTGACTCGGGAGGAAATCGATTTATGGTCAAAGATCGGGAAAACGGGATCGTAGTTCGTGAAAATGACTTGAAAGCCTTTGGTGAGGCGATCGTTGAAATAAAGGGATCTCCAAGCCTTTATAAAAAGCTTTCTGACGGTGCGTTTTCAAGATACGGTGAATTTTTCACCGCCGAGAAAATGGCGGAACAGACGCAAAAAATATACCGTGATCTGTACAGAAAACGGCTGCCGCACTGATGTGCAACAGCCGTTAAAATTTTAATATACGTTGAGAATACGTGAAATAAGCTGGAAGTAAATGACGAGTGTAAGAGCATCTACTATAGTAGTGATAAAAGGCGAAGCCATTACCGCAGGGTCGAGTCCTATTCGTTTTGCAAGTATAGGGAGCATCGAGCCTACGACCTTTGCGACGATTATCGCACAGCCCAAAGTCAAGCTTACAACGAGTGCTATCATAAATCCGTTTTCATAAGTGTACATACGGTCTATAAGCATTACTTTTGCAAATGTTGCAATTGCCATGGTAGCACTGCAAAGCAGGGAAACACGGAACTCCTTCCAAAGTATCTTAAGAAAATCTCCGAGCTGGATATCTCCAAGTGAAAGGCTTCGTATAACGGTAACAGATGCCTGACCTCCTGCGTTACCGCCTGTATCCATGAGCATAGGCATAAATGCGGTGAGAATTATTAGTCCGCTTGCCGATATTGCCGATTCGTAGAAGGTAATTATCGTACTTGTAAATGTTGCAGAGATCATAAGCAAAAGCAACCAAGGGATACGTTTTTTCCACGTCTCGAAAATTCCCGTTCTCATATACGGCTTATCGTTAGGCAGAATAGCTGCCATCTTTTCAATATCCTCTGTGGTCTCTTCTTCAATAACGTCAAGAGCATCGTCGACGGTTACGATGCCGACAAGACGGTTTTCTTTGTCAACAACGGGAAGAGCAAGCAGGTCATATTTTGAGATCAGTGAGGCAACAGCCTCTCTGTCATCTGTTGTGGTAACGCTGACAGGGTCGCTTTCCATGATCTCTTCAATAAGCGTATCGGGAGATGCGAATATTAGCTCCTTCAATTCGAAAGTGCCCTCAAGCACACGGCGTGTGTTGGTGACATAAACGATATACACAGTCTCCTTATCAACACCGGTTCGTCTGATGTACTCGAGCGACTGAGAGACTGTCATATTTGCTCTTACGGCAATATATTCGGCAGTCATTACACTTCCTGCACTGTCCTCAGAGTAATTGAGAAATTTATTTATCATCTGCCGAGTTTCAGGACTTGCGTTTTTCATTATTCTTTTGACGACATTTGCGGGCATTTCTTCAAGCATATCTACTGCGTCGTCAACGAAAAGATCTTCGATGATTCGAGAAAGCTCTCGGTCTGTCATTGCCTTGATTATTTCTTCCTGCAATTCGACATCAAGCTCGGCAAAGACATCGGCGGCAGTGTCCTTTTTCAGCAAACGGAAAACCGCAGGCAGACGTTCGCTTTCAAGCAAGGTCAAGAATTCAGCGGCATCGACGGGGTTGTACTCGTCGATCTCACGCATAAATTCGGAATATTTTTTTTCGTTGAGCAAAGTTACCAGCTTTTCGTGAATTTCATTTTCGATCGGCATTGGATCACCTCATTTCTCAGATCTTTGAGGCGGGGAAATATTATAAGTATAGCGTTTCCCACGCAACGGAATTATATTCCGTATTATATCACATTGAGAAAATCTTGTCAATAAAAAGAAAATTAAAAGTGATAAATAGGAACAAAAACCAAAAGCAAAAGAAAAGAGACCGATTCGCAAACTGAGATCGATCTCTTTTATCTTATGCAAAAAATAATGTGTTTGTCAGTATGTATCAGCTTTCCTCTTCGTTCGCAATTTCTTCTCGGGGAGTGACCGTAATAGTCGCCTCATCGATCTGATGTGCTTCGATACGGGTGATGGAGACCTTCATTTCGGGAAGCTCAACCTCGATCTCCTGCGGACCGTCATTGGGAATGGTTTCGAGAACGTCAAACACGAGTCCGGTAAATGTGTCGTAATCTTCGGTCTCAAAATTCAATCCTGTTTCCTCGTGCAGATCCTCGAGCGGAATGTTGCCCTGTATCTTCCATTGATTTTCACTGATCTTTGTGATCGTGGGATCAAGCTTGTCGAATTCTTCAGGCTCCTCGTTGAGATCCCCGACAAGCTCCTCGATCAGATCGTACATGGTTACGATACCGTCCATACCGCCACGCTCATCAAGCACGACTGCAAGGGAATTGCGTGTTGCTTTCATATTGCGGAAAAGCACGTCTGCTTTGATCGTTTTCGGAACGAAATAAGCAGGGCGTACAGCCTCTTTAAGAACGGTTTCTCTGTCTTTTGAATCAAGACGGAAATAATCCTTTGCGTTAAGGATGCCGATAATATCATCAGCGGAGTTTTCGCAGATGGGATAAAGAGTATGTCGGCTTTTGTGGATCGTCTCTGCCCATACCGAATCATCGTCGTCTGTCCAAAGAATATTGACATCTACTCTGTGCGTTGCGATATCACCGGCGGTAATATCGTTGAATTCGAAAACATTTTGAATTATCTCGTTTTCTTCTTCAAGAATAGTTCCTTGCTCGTTGCCTTCTTCAAGGATCATCAATATGTCGTCCTCGGTTACAGGCTCCTCTGCTTCATTAGGATTTATTCCGAAAAGTCTGAGAACGCCGTTTGTAGATACGGTCAAAAGTCCAACCAAGGGAGCGAATATCTTCGACACTCCACGAAGCATGCCAGCCATACCCAATGCCATGGATTCGGATTTTTTCATTGCAATACGTTTAGGCACGAGTTCTCCGAAAACAAGGGTAAAGTATGCCAAAACAAAAGTGATCGCAACTATACAGATGGTTTTAAGTATGTCTATCGGTATCGCTGTGTTTTTTTCAAAAATGAAATACGCAAGTGGCTCTGCAAAGTTTTCTGCCGCAAACGCACTCTGTAAAAGTCCGGCAAGAGTTATTGCGACTTGGATCGTAGCAAGGAATTTTGCAGGCTGTTCCGTAAGCTTCAAAAGCTTCTTTGCCTTTGAGTTACCTTCGCTTGCCATTTTTTTGAGCTTTGTGGAGTTAACAGACAGCACGGCAATTTCGGCACTTGCAAATGTTGCGTTTAAAAATATAAGAACTATAAGTAATATGATAGGGACTAACATAAATTTCCTCCGTATAAATATTTTAGGGCTTTCGTGTGTAGAATGCACAAAAAGGCATAGCCCAATCCTACCAAATGAGATTAGACCACACCTTACATATCCATAAAACTACACGGAGTAGTTATATTATTTCGATTAGTGTCGCTTTCATCGTCAGAACTGACGTCCATGTAATTTAATCCCACCTTTCTGTACATAGAGTACAATTATACAGCCTTATTATAACACAAACATTCTCGCTTGTAAAGGGGTTTTGCAATTTTTAATAAATTTAAAAATCATATTGCAAAAACGTAGACAATCAAAAAAAGTCCTCCCGCTATGCGAGAGGATCTTTTTTGTTGTCGATAAAACAAACGAGTGTGTCGAATGTACTTTATCAATACATTCCGCCCATTCCACCCATACCGCCCATACCTGCACCGCCTGCGGCAGGAGCTTCTTCTTTGATGTTGGCAACGACTGATTCTGTTGTGAGAATAACAGAAGCGATCGAAGCGGCATTCTGAAGAGCAGAACGGGTAACCTTGGTCGGGTCAACGATACCTGCGGAGACCATATCGCAGTATACCTCGTTGTAAGCGTCAAAGCCGTAGCCGACCTTGCCCGATGTGAGGATCTTATCGACGATAACAGCACCGTCAAAGCCTGCGTTTGCAGCTATCTGACGGACAGGCTCTTCAAGCGCTTTTACGACAATGCGTACACCTGTCTTTTCATCGCCTTCGACTGTATCAAGAAGCTTTGCAACTTCGTCTATAACGTTGAGGTAAGCAGTTCCGCCACCTGCTACGATACCTTCTTCAACCGCAGCTCTGGTTGCATTGAGGGCATCCTCTATGCGGAGCTTCTTTTCCTTCATTTCTGCTTCTGTAGCAGCACCGACTCTGATAACAGCTACGCCACCTGCGAGCTTTGCGAGTCTCTCGTGAAGCTTTTCACGGTCGAAATCAGATGTGGTCGTCTCGATCGCAGCCTTGATCTGAGTAATGCGTGAGCGGATCGCATCTGCATCGCCCGCACCGCCGACGATGATGGTGTTTTCTTTGTTGACTTTGACCTGCTTAGCCTTACCGAGCATTTCAACTGTAGCGTCCTTGAGTTCAAGTCCGACCTCGGAGGAAATGACCTGACCGTCTGTAAGGATAGCTATATCCTGAAGCATCTCTTTTCTTCTGTCACCGAATCCGGGAGCCTTTACTGCAACGCAGGTGAATGTTCCACGGAGCTTATTGAGAACGAGAGTTGTAAGAGCCTCTCCCTCAACGTCCTCTGCAATGATGAGGAGCTTTCTGCCCATCTGAACGACCTGTTCAAGAATGGGGAGGATCTCCTGAATGTTCGAGATTTTCTTGTCTGTTATGAGAATGAGAGCGTCGTCAAGAACGGACTCCATTTTGTCAGTGTCGGTAGCCATGTAAGCAGAGAGGTATCCACGGTCGAACTGCATACCCTCAACTACTTCGGAGTAAGTGTCTGTTGACTTTGATTCCTCGACGGTGATAACACCGTTTGCTGTTACTTTTTCCATTGCATCTGCGATGAGATGTCCGATAACCTCGTCTCCTGCCGAGATAGTTCCTACACGTGCAATGTCCTCGGTTCCGTTTACCTTCTTCGAGTTTGCAACGAGGCACTCGATCGCACGGTCAACGGCCTTTTTAATACCTTTACGCAATACCATGGGGTTTGCTCCTGCGGTAACGTTCTTCATGCCTTCACGAATGAATGCCTGAGCAAGCAGGGTAGCAGTGGTAGTACCGTCTCCGGCTGCATCATTTGTTTTTGTTGCAACTTCCTTTACGAGCTGAGCTCCCATGTTTTCTGCTTCATCCTCAAGCTCGATCTCCTTTGCAATGGTCACGCCGTCATTTGTGATCAGCGGAGAACCGAACTGCTTGTCAAGGACAACGTTTCTTCCCTTAGGACCAAGGGTAATTTTTACAGTGTCAGCCAATTTGTCAACACCACGAACGAGAGCATCACGTGCTTCGATTCCGTACATAATCTTTTTAGCCATAATAATCAACCTCCGATATGAAATTATTCAACGATTGCAAGAATGTCACTCTGACGAACGATGTTGTATTCAACGCCGTCGCATTTTACTTCAGTTCCGGCATACTTGCTTGTGATGACTTTGTCGCCGACCTTTACGTTCATAACGATCTCTTTGCCGTCAACATTTCCGCCCGGACCTACTGCGACTACTTCTGCGATCTGCGGCTTTTCCTGTGCCGATGCTGTGAGGATAATTCCTGTTTTTGTTTTTTCTTCTGCTTCAACCGATTTAATAACGACTCGGTCAGCCAACGGTCTGATGGTCATAATAAATAACCTCCTTAAATATTTGAATATTAAATTACAGTCTGGAATTTAGCACTCGCTTGAATTGATTGCTAAACGATATCTTTATTGTATACGATTTGTTTTAAAAATCAATACCTTTTTACCATATTTAACACTATATTAACAATTTGGATTTCGCAGTTGTATATGTTGGTGTGCTAATGGAGGATAAGTAAGCTTGACGGGAATTTACAGAATTTTTAAAGGAATAAAACACAGATCGAATAAATATAAATTCTATAACGAGGTGTATTGACGTGACGGAATTTATAAATACCTATATTCTCGGGATGGGAGTTCCGATACTTTTGATCTTTTCGGGAATATTTTACGGCATTGAAACGAAATTTTTTTACATAAGGCATCCTATGGTAATGATACGGGCAATGTTGAAAAAACCGGATAAGGACGGTATCTCTCCTGCACGGGCGGTCACGCTTGCGTTGGCGGGTACTCTCGGGGTAGGCAATATCGTCGGTGTTTCCTCTGCGATATTTCTCGGGGGCTTCGGTGCGATATTCTGGATGTGGATAAGTGCATTGGCGGCAATGGTGTTGAAATATGCGGAGATAGTCCTTGCGGTAAATCACAGACGTATAGGAAAAGACGGAAGCTATCATGGCGGAGCTATGTATTATATAATAGATTGCTTTTCCAATGTGCGTGTCAGAAGAATAGGATATGCAGTAGCGGGTATTTTTGCCATACTCTGTATTATAGATTCGATAACGATGGGCTGTGTCATTCAGATAAACGCCGTGTCCCGTGCGTTTTTGGGAGTGTTTGATATACCGGTCGTTCTGACGGGTATCATATTGGCACCTCTTACTGCGGTGATAATATCGGGAGGTGCTAAAGGGATATCATCGGTGACGGAAAAGCTGGTGCCGATCATGACGGTAGGGTATATAGTTATGTCGATAGCGGTCATGGTGATCAGGCGTGATGCTTTGGGAGATGCTGTCGGACAGATATTTGCAGGTGCGTTTTCGCCGAAAAGCACTGTGGGCGGCGTAGTGGGGTTCGTCATGTCACGCTCTCTGCGATACGGCACGATGAGAGGACTTGTTTCCAACGAAGCCGGGTGCGGAACTGCACCGATAGCACACGCTGCCTCAAATACGAGAAACCCCGCAGAGCAGGGCTTTTGGGGCATATTTGAAGTCTTTGTGGATACCATAGTGCTTTGCACGATGACGGCTATCGTAATAATTATAAGTTATGACAGTGTCAAAATATACGGCAACGATTCAATAATGATGACGATCAGGGCGTATTCTGCTGTGCTTGGAGATTGGGCGGAGTATTTTATGTGCATCGCAGTCATGCTTTTTGGGTTCGCCACCGTGATATGCTGGGCGCATTACGGAAGTGAGTGCGTTCGATATTTGACACGAAGAAAGATGTTCAAATGGATATATGTAGCCGTATATAGCGGATTCGTCGTTGTCGGTGCGGTCGCCGCCCCCGACTCTGTTTGGACAGCTGCCGATCTGGCGATAGGAGCGATGACTATTATAAATATTTCGGTTATATTACGTATGAGACCCGAGGTGAAACGTATTACGTCTAATTATTTTTCGTAGTATTATAAAACAAGACCGCACTAATTGGTTTGTGTGCGGTCTTGTTTTATATATTGTAGAGATCCTATCAAAGAAGTCTCAGCATACTGACAAGCTTTGCCGAGCAAGCCGATGCTTTGCTCTTTGCTTCGAATTCGCTGAGCTCGTCGGAAATAAATGCGACCTTGTTGCCGAACTCCTTGAACTCTCCTGTACGGTGTCCCTCGAATACCGATACAACATCGCTCTTGTTGCCATCAAAGATAAACATTCTGCGGCATGAATATTTTTCGAAATCTGCCATGTCGGAGTCAGACGCACTTGTCCAACCGAGAGCCTTTGAGTTGTATTTCTTTGCGTCTATTATGTCGATGATGTCGGAAACAACAGACGATGCGGTGGGGAGCTTTCCTGCCCCTCTTCCGTAGAACATGACCTCGCCGAGCATATCTGCATCGATGAGGATTCCGTTGAATACGTCGTTTATATTGTGAAGGGGATTGTCAAAACGAACGAGTCTGGGTGAGACCATAGCCAAGATCTTGTCGCCAAAGCTTTTTGAGTATCCGATGAGCTTTATGCTGTAACCGAATTTCGATGCTATGCTGAAATCCTCACCTGTAATCTTTGTGATGCCCTCAACATATATGTGCGAGGGATTGAGGAGCTTTCCGTATGAAAGAGCGGCAAGGATAACTATCTTACGTGCCGTGTCCAGACCCTCGATGTCGGCGGTGGGATTTGCTTCGGCATAACCCTTTTTCTGTGCCTGAGCCAATACATCGGAGAAGTCGGCACCTTCGCTTGCCATCTTCGTAAGAATGTAGTTTGTCGTTCCGTTAAGGATACCGCTGACCGACTTTATGCTGTTGGAAGCAAGGTCGTTCTGAATGGGGCGTATTATCGGGATGCCACCGCCAACGCTTGCTTCGAACATATATCTTACATTGTTCTTTTTTGCGATCTCAAGAAGCTCTACTCCGAAAGTAGCAACGACTTCCTTGTTAGAGGTGACGACATTTTTCTTTGCTTCAAGAGCAGCCTTTGAAAAGTCGTATGCAGGGTGTGCACCGCCCATCATTTCGGCTACAATAGATACTTCCTCATCCTGCAATATCGTGTTGAAGTCGTGGATCACGAGATGGCCGAACGGACTGTCGGGGAACTCACGCAGATCGAGAATGTATTTTATATTTATCGAAGTACCAAGCTTTGCCTCGATAAGCTTTTTGTTTTCGGTGAGAACTTCGGCTGTTCCGCTTCCTACTACGCCGAATCCGAGAATCGCTATGTTTACCATTTGTATATAATCCTTTCAAAGTGAATTTCAAACAACATATAATATAATAGCACAAATCTTTCGATAATGCAAACAAAAGTGTTGAATTTTTTCAAAAAATATGATAATATTTATCCGTAAATACGTATTTTGAGCACGGAGGCGGTAAAATGGGTTCGGCTATCGGAAGTAAAAACAATGTAAAAATATATATTCTTTATCTTATGGAGAATATAAACTACCCAATTGACTATGTTACCATCAATGATATAGTTATGCAGGAAGACTATGTTATGTATCTTGATTTTGCCGAATGCTTTATCGAGCTGTGCGACTCTGATCTTGTTGTAAAGATTGGGGAGGAAAACGGTACAGCACTGTATGAAGTGACAGAAAAGGGAAGACTTGTCGCCCGTGAGCTACACAGCGATGTGCTTGCATCGATACTCGACCGAGCACTTGCTTCTGCTTTGAGATACCTGAATTTCAAAAAGAGAAATATAGTGTCGCACAACTCTATAAAAAAACGCCCCGACGGAAGGTATGACTTTTCCTGTTGGCTTATAGAAAACAAGGAGGAGATATTCCGCACCGTCATCACCCTCGACACAGAGGAAAGGGCGATACGAATGAGAGATAACTTTTTGTCAAGAGGAGATCAGATATACCGAGGCATTTTGGCGATGTTTGCGGGAAATGTGAACTATCTATTTGACAAGTGATAATGTTGTTACTGAAAAATTGTAAAAAATGCACAATAAATTGTCGAAGGTGATATGATATTTGTTTAAAAGGTGAATTTTTTAGACGATTTTGTAAAAAAACTTTTGAAAATCGTATAACTTTTTTTTGATAATTCTATTGACTTTTTTCAAAATGATGTTATAATTGTCATGTAACATAGTCTCGAAGATTTAATTTGAGGCATATTCGGCGGTGTCTGTAATGAGTATGATAGGTCGTAATGGTAATGAGAACGGAGCTTCAAACGAAGCTTCAATGGTGAACGAGAGAAGCGAAGAGATACGCCAACTCGTTGCCAAAGCCGGCAGGGGTAGCCGAGAGGCTGCATCGAAGCTGCTTTCGATGTACACCCCGCTTATCGAAGCGTCGGTCTCCAAATTTTCGTCCGACACGATGTCAGCTCAAGACAGAGAGGATCTGCGACAGGAAGCGGTATCGCTTTTTTTGCGTGCCTTGACCTGCTACGACGGCGAAAGATATGACGTGGAGTTCGGACTTTACGCAAAGGTCTGTATTTCCAACGGACTGTCGAGTGCTGTTCGTAACATGAATCGCCGACACGACAAACTTACTGTGTTGACTGAAAGTATAGACACGAGTGAAGATGTGCATGTTGACCTGCTTGACGGTATCGTAGAACAGGAAAGACTTCGTACACTTTCTTCTACGATCAACTCGACTCTCTCGGAGCTTGAGCGTAAGGTTTGGTGGCTTTATGTTTCGGGTATGTCGGCAAAGGTCATTGCCGAAAAGCTCGAAAAAGACGAGAAATCGGTGTCGAATGCCGTTTATCGCATAAGGCAAAAGCTGAGAACATTGCTTTCTTGATTCTATGTACAACATTATCATCTGCCCAAATAGCTTAAAAAGAGCGTTGACAACAAAGGTGTCGGTGTGAGTCCGACTTGGGGCGAAACAAAAATACTTTTCCAATCACAAAAGCGAGGTAAACCATGAACAACGAACAACTGATGACTGACAATGTTACTGAAGAATTTGCAGACGAGACTCTTGTATGTGCAGATTGCGGCAATGAATTCGTATTCACAGCCGGCGAGCAGGCATTCTACAAGGAAAAGGGCTTTATGAACAAGCCCAAGAGATGCAAAGACTGCCGTAATGCAAAGAAGAACGGTGGAGCAGCTCCCAGAGAGTATTTCACCGCTGTATGTGCAGATTGCGGCGGAGAGGCAAAGCTGACATTCCAGCCCTCTAACGACAGACCTGTATATTGCAGTGCTTGTTTCGAAGCAAGAAGAAACGCTCAGTAATAGATATCAGCATTACAGTTGATATATAAGTCTCAAAAAAGGTGCTACGTGCAAAAATGCCGTAACACCTTTTTTGATTTGCAAATTTACGAACAACCAAAGATGCTTTTATTGCATCTTGGAAATATCTGCACCGAGCAGACGTAGCTTGCCAACGAGGTTGTGGTATCCACGCTCGATCGTCTCTGTTTTTGAGATCTCGGTAACTCCGTCTGCGGCGAGTCCTGCGATCACAAGAGCCGCTCCTGCACGCAAGTCAACCGATTTGACGGGAGCACCCTTGAGATGCCCGTTTCCGACGACGGTTGCGGTTCGTCCGTCTACAGATATGACAGCACCCATCATGTGCAGTTCATCGACATACCTGTATCTGTTGTCCCAAACGTTCTCGGTTATCTGTCCGACTCCGTCAGCCAAACAGAGAAGAACGGTAAATTGAGGGTGCATATCGGTGGGAAATCCGGGATAGGGCAGAGTTTTTACGGTGACGGGTTTAAGGTTGCCGTCACTTTCGACCGTTATAGAATCCTCGTATTCGGTTACGCTTACACCCATTTCACGAAGCTTTGCCGTGATCGTTTCAAGGTGCTTCGGGATGACCGACTGAATGCTTACGCACCCGCCTGTTGCGGCAACTGCGGTCATGTATGTTCCTGCCTCTATCATATCAGGGATTATCTTATACTGACATCCGTGGAGCTTATCTACACCTCTGATCTTTATCACGGATGTCCCCGCACCCATGATATCCGCTCCGCAGGTGTTGAGAAATCCCGCAAGGTCTACTATATGCGGTTCACGTGCGGCGTTTTCTATAACGGTTACTCCGTCAGCCAAGGTTGCTGCCAGAATAACGTTGATAGTCGCTCCGACCGAGGCAACGTCAAGAAACACCCTTGCACCGTGCAGACCGTTCTTACTGTATACCTCACCTGAATCCGTTTCGTTCTTTACAACACTTGCATTTATGTATCCGCCCTCTGCAACAACGGTCGCACCGAGAGCCTCAAAGCCCTTTATATGCTGATCGATAGGTCTTGTTCCGAAGTCACAGCCGCCGGGCCAGCCGACTTTGGAAACACCGAAACGTCCAAGCTCTGCACCCAATAAATATGTTGAGCCTCTCATCTTGCTTACCAAGTCATACGGAGAGGAACAGGGAACGACATTTGAGGTGTCTATCTCTATGCAGTTTTTCTTTGGGAATTTAATATCTGCACCGATGTTTCGCAGGATCTCGAGCGATATATTTATATCGTTTACATCGGGAATATTTTCGATAAAGCATTTTTCTCCGACAAGAACAGAGGCAAATATTATCGGGAGAGCGGCATTTTTCATACCTTCTATATGAATATTGCCGTTGAGCTTGTTACCGCCTCGAATAATTATCTTTTTCATAAAAAACCGTGGCTTTTGCCGTGCAAAAGTTTCCTTTCTTTGCAATTTGCGGACACCATCGTACGTGGTGTCTGTAAAGGACTGTGATATTACAGAATATTCAGAAAACTCGGGAAATAACAATAAATTTTAAAGTTGACCAGTCAAGGACTTTTAATGTGCGTTTTCGGCTCTGTAATACGCAACGGTAAGGTCTACGACCATTCCGTAGCTTGCAGCACCCTCTGTGCCGTTTACTTTGAGCATGGTATCGTTGACAGCACCGCTTATCGAAGATATAGGCGAATCCTTGTATCTTTCAAAAAATTTGTTGTAGGCTATCATCTCATAGTTTACTTCGGTCGGGATCCTTGATGCAACGCTTGAAAAAACATCGGAGTCTGCATAATACAGTGCAGACGCTAAATACTCGTATGCCGAAACATATCCGCTGTAACGTATATACGGGTCGTTAGACGATGTGCAAACGAGGAATGCAACAAAGTTTGCCTCATCTTCACGTGAAATGCCTCTCTGATGTGCCATTTCGTGTGCGGCGGTGTAGGGGAGCGTGTAATCGGGGAAATTCGTGTTTATATTTATCTCCCCTGTAAAGTAAGTGTATGCTCCCGCTATATGAGTGTGTGTCATTGCCTCGCTTAACATAACGGGCTTGAGTCGGCTGTAATGATTGATAATGAATCCGTATTTTTGCGAGAATGTATCATACGCTGAAAGCAGCTTGTCATTCATCTCACCGAAGGTAAAGGGCATTATCGAGGAGCTTTTTTGAGTAAATGTTACGTTTTTTGCCTCTTCGTCTATTTTTTCTATAAGCCAATTTGCGGTATCGGCAAGCTCTTCTGTCGACACCTTTTCTCTGTTGAGACCTAGCTTTACATCGATCCCAGAGCAACGGTATCCGATTCCGAAGGTCAGTATATATGTTGCGAGCATAGCCGCTACAACAGCACCGAGAATTCCGCAGAAGATCCACATATCTCTCCAAGAAGATGAAAATCTCCTGTTGCCGTAAGCTATAACACCTATGGCTGCAACGGGGAGAATGAGGATCAAAAATTCTGCCAAGGAAAAGGGTATCCATGCCGTCAGCAGAGATATTACCGTGCGGAATATCCAGCTTATCCTATCATTGAAGAAATCGGCAACAGGTGTGACGAATATAGATAAGATAAGCAACAAGATGCTTGCGGCAAAAACGATGTATATGATTTTGCAGGATAAGGGCAGATGCTTGACGGACCTGCTATTTACGTTGTTTTGATCCATTTATAAGCTCTCCTGTTTTATAAGTAGCTCTATTATTTGCGGGTCGACAGATCTTTCTCGCATAAGAGAGACCATATCATCGGGTATGGGTGCATAAAACTCTTTCTTTTGGTCGGTGGTCGGATGAGTAAAAGACAGGTAAAGCTCGTGCAGAGCCTGCCTCTTTATAGAAAACTCATTTGAGTCGCATTCTCCGTAAAGGTCATCACCGACGATGCCGTGTCCGATGTGAGCAAAATGCACACGGAGCTGGTGTGTGCGTCCTGTTTTCGGAGAAGCCATTACCACGCTTATCCCGTCACCTCTTGCGAGAACCGAAAAATCTGTTCTTGCATATTCAGCCCCGTGGTCGTCTTTTTCGCAGACCTCACGGAAAATTACCGACTCCTCGGTTCTGTGAATATAGGTCTCGATGGTGCCGTGATCCTCCTCAATGATCCCCGATAGGACGGATATATATTTCTTTTCAAATTTTCTCAATGCCATCTGTTTGTTGAGGTGAAAGGAGCTGATAGGATTCTTTGAAACGAGGACTATTCCGCTCGTATTTTTGTCGAGGCGGTTTGCGGCACGGAAAACAAAGGGGATATTGCGTTGCTCAAAAATATAAGCAAGTCCGTTTGCCAAGGAATCGTCGTAATGACCGTGTGATGGGTGTGTTGGAACGAATGCGGGTTTATTTATTACTATTATGTCGTTATCTTCGAAAATAATACTGATGCCGAGTCTGTCGGGATCAGTCGGGGTGATGTTGTCACTGCTTTGCTCATCATCGACGGCGATGCTCAAAATATCCGAGCGGTGAAGTATGTATCGAACGGTAACACGAACACCGTTTACGACGATGCCGTTTTCCTTTGTTTTAAGTGAGGACAGCATTCGTGACGAGATCTTCAGATCGTTTTTAAGATAATCACGAACGGTCTTGCCGTTTGAAAATTCATCTACCGTTACAGTCATATCTTACCCCTTGTCCGAAATTTTTACCTATTTTCAGTATAACACAAACGCTATGCTTTTTCAATGCCCGATAATGCTATTTATTATATTTTTTATATATCGGTATATTGCCCGATATTTAAGAATAATAATGAAACGAGACAAATATAATTCAGTGAAAAAGAGAACATAGGAAGGTGTTATTTATGAAAAAATTTTGCTCTGTATTTCTCATGGTGCTTTTGGTGGGGATTTTGCTTTCGGTCTCGGCGGCGGCGGAATCGGGAACGCTGACATTAAGCGTTGACAGCTCGATTTACGCACAGAACGCAATATCCGTAAAGGGAGAAACCGAATCGAACAAACAGGAATCTGATGATCCAAGCAAAGTAAAGACCACTATTGTTTCTCCTGCACTGCAAATTTTGGCACAGCAATACGAAATGGCTATGGCAAGCATCGTGGGTAACGATATATGCTTTTCGCAGGATAGCTTCGGCAGAGCTTTGAATATGTCAAGTGTGGGATACATAACCGTTGAGTCGCTCCCGAGCGAGTCTGCAGGCAGACTCGTTATAGGCTCGACGACTGTTGTTAAGGGACAAAAGATAAGCGCCGTTGACATCAACAAGCTTTCGTTCGTTCCAAGGGGCGACGAAAAATGCTCAGCAACATTTGACTTTTCACATGACGGGAACGGATATACGATAAAGTGCAATCTGTTTATGCTCGACAGGCTCAATTACTGCCCCACTGTGAGCGTTGCGACAGCGGTGTTACTGAATGTATCCACTCACAAAAACGTTACGGCTTACGGAAGCGTTTCGGCATATGACCCCGACGGAGATCAGCTCAAATTTGACATTGTTAAATATCCCGAACACGGGTATATAACAATGACGGGTACATGTGGGGAGTACACATATACACCCATTAACGGATATGTGGGGCAGGACAGCTTCACATATGTGGCACGTGACAAGTACGGAAATTATTCTGCATCGGCAAAGGTGTCCTTGACGGTAAATGCACCTTTGACATCGGTAACGTATTTTGACCTTGACGGAAAAGAGGAGCATAATGCGGCACTTACGTTGACCGAAAAGGGAATAATGGGAGGAACGCAGATAGGCGACAAATATTACTTCTATCCCGATATGGCGGTAAGCAGAGTCGAATTTCTTGTGATGACGATGAAAGCTGTGGGAATTACTGAAGTTCCCGAGGTCGATGATACGGGATTTTACGATGACGCAAATATTCCTGCTTCCGTAAAGGGATATGTTTCAAGTGCATATGCACTCGGATATATAAGCGGAAAGAGTGTCGGCGGAAAGCTCTGCTTTAATCCAGACGAGTCGATAACACGTGCAGAGGCGGCGGTCATAATAAGTAACATTATAGGCATATCCACCCCGACTATCACCCCTGTTTTTGCAGATGCTTCAGCAGTTCCTTCGTGGGCGGCATCGGCAATATATTCGTTGAATTATCTTGGTATACTCGATACCTCGAACGGATATGTTTCACCCTCGGCGACCGTTACCAGAGGACAGTGTGCCTCAATGCTTGCAGGCGTGATCGAAAATGAGAGCATGAACAAGGGTAATTAAATAAAACAAACGTCAAGGCTTGAAATTTTTCAAGCCTTGACGTTTTATTCTTGATCAGCTTATATAACTTCCTCAACGTGAAGCTTTATACCACGGTTGACAAGCTCGTCCTGGATCTTCTTGACATCTGCCTTGTGGAAGTCCGTGAACATTGCGGCGGCGATACCTGCCGCTTCTCCTGTGATGGCACAGCTCGGAATGACCCTCGTCATATCCCAAAGGTCGTCCGTTACCGATATATCACGTCCTGCGGCAAGCAGATTGCTTATGTTAGCCGAGCAGAGAGATGTAAAGGGGATTTCGTATATAGGACCTCTCCTACGCCAGTTCGATATCATACCGATACTGTCCTCGTATCTTTGGCGGTCGATCTTATCGGGTGTGCTGAGACCTACTATGCGGCGTGTTTCTCTTACTTGAGGGATCGTGGGGATCATTATCGCCATATAATCGGGATCTTTTTTATTCTGTGCCTTGAAGTCGTTGAGAATTATGCTGTGAGACATCTGTGTCATGACAGACAATTCTTTTCCGTCTATTCCGCCGAATCTGGCATTTGAAAGATTTGCATTGCCGTCGTCTTCGAAATCGGCAGTCTCATCGTCGGGAACATCTGCTGCTCCCATTGTTTTCAGAGCTCTTTTTCCGTCGTGTAGGTTATAATACCATGCCGCCAAGGGATTGCCCTCTTTGTTTATCTCGGTCATAGCTCCCGACATGAATGCAACGTCTGCATCTCCCGTAGCATCAATTACAGAATTGACCTCAATGGCACTTCTGCCACTCTTATTTTCGATGATAACGGCACTGATCTTTCCGTCACTTACAACGGATGAGCATACTTTTGTTCCGTACAGGATCTCAACGCCCGCATCAAGGAGCATTTTTTCGGATTCCAAACAGAAAAGGGA
>JAFPCR010000053.1 GCA_017390195.1 Clostridia bacterium
CAAGTGCCAGTATCCTGTCAAACGACGAGGAGAAGGTAAGAAATCTGTCTCCCGGAAGTCCTGCTATTAGGTCTGTATTTATATATTTTATTCCCGACTCACGTGCTGTGTTATACGCACGCATAAAATCCTCGGACGTGTGGTTGCGTCCTATTCCGCACAAAACATCGTCACAGAGTATCTGCGGATTTACGCTTATCCTGTTTACTCCGTATTCACGTGCAACGGCAAGCTTCTCAGCGTCAATTGTATCGGGTCTGCCCGATTCAAGTGTATACTCCTCTATCTCTGAAGCACTTATGTGTTTCTCTATTTTAGAAAGCAACAACCTCAATTGCTCGCTTGTCAAAATAGTGGGAGTTCCCCCGCCTATGTAAACAGTCTTAACGTTGAGTCCGAGATCACGGACAGTCTTAAAGGTCTCGTCTATATCTCGGCAGAGCTTTTCAAGATATTCGGGTATCAAAGACAGCAATCTTTTTGAGGTATACGAAACGAACGAGCAGTAAGCACATCTTGTAGGGCAGAACGGGATCGATATATATATACTGCAATCTCTTTTGTCGGGAGTGCCTATGAGCTTTGATTCATTAAGTGCAACGCTTACTGCAAGTGCCGCCTTCTTGGGTATGACACAGTAATCACCCGAAAGTATCTTTTTCGTTCTCGTCTTGCTTGTTCCGCTGTTAAGCATCTCCATTGCCACCTTTGAAGGTCGTACACCCGTGAGCATACCCCATGACGGTCTGTATCCCATCATGTCTCCGCCGGCACCCACGACCGCTCCGCCTACTGCGACCTTATGAGTCCTCTCCGACGTTGGAAAATCCGCATAAGCGGCAAATTTCTCCCCGAATGTCGTTTTGTCACCGAGCGACAGCTCAGCACGGGCATACACACCGTCCTCTCTCTCCTCAACATGAAGGTTCAAAACAGGCGTGCTGTCCGTAACTTCCTCATCCTGTGCGAACTTTGCGCCGGGGAAAAATATCATGCACAGGGTCTGCACATAGTATATGTTTATGTTTCCGTCGATTATCAGTTTCATTTCGCTTCTCCAGTTTTTTTACTTTTCAGCACATTACTGTCCATAACTATGGTAACAGGTCCGTCACACGAAAACGAAGGCTTCATTTCCGCTCCGAAAATTCCGCTTCCCACGTGTTTAAGCTCTCTTTTTACGAGTTCTTTAAAATACTCATATAGCTCGTTTGCACGGTCAGGCGATGCCGCTGACATAAAGTCAGGGCGGTTTCCGTGTCGGTAATTTGCCATGAGGGTGAAGTTTGAGATGACGAGCATCTCGCCGTTGATATCCCTTATCGAAAGATTCATCTTGCCTTCGCTGTCACTGAATATCCGCAGTCCGAGGATCTTCTTTGCAAGCATCTCGGCATCGCTTTCACTGTCCTCTCGTGAAACTCCGAGCAGAACAGCCAATCCCTGTCCGCATTCTCCTACGCATTCGCCACCCACAGTGACCGATGCCGCCGTTACCCTTTGTAATACTGCTGTCATAATATTTCTCCGTGCCGTTTTTTAAGAATTATAAGCCCTTGCAATGCTCTCTACGCTTTCTATTGCTCTGAGCTTCGAAACAATCGTATTGTAATGCTCAATGTTTTTACAGCTTACTTTAAGATTTATGATAGTTAATCCGTCATTCTTGTTTTGAGTGTTTATCTGCAAGATCATAACGTGCATTTCCGCAAGTATGCGTGTAATGTCCGCCGCAATGCCTATACGGTTGCTTACATACAACTGTATCGGTGCTTCATACATTGCCGAATTGTTCTTGTCGGAATCAAATCCCGATTCCCACTCGGCTTTAACGAATCTTGCCGCTTCCTCAAGATTTCCTCTGCTTTTGAGTATGTTTACGCAGTCGGATTTGTGGATCGAGATCCCAAATCCCTTTGTAATAAATCCAATTATAGAGTCTCCCGGGAGTGGACTGCAGCACTTTGCAAATTTGACCTGACATCCGCTCTCACCGTCAACAATGACACCGCTGTTTGATTTGAGATTTTTGGGCTTGGATTTAGTGCTGTTATATTGGATCTGCTCAATACTCGGCTCGGGCATGCGTTCCTCGGGACGAACTATACTGTCAAATTCATCCTTGAGCTTCGCACTTATCTTCGATACGGAAAGTCCGCCGTAGCCGATCGCATTATAGAGGTCGTCTGCTGTCGCAAACCCGCTCCGCTGAGCGATATTTGCCACTATCTCGGACTTCTGTGTGTCTGTACAGCTTCTGCCGTATCTCTTAAATTCATTATCTATTGCCTCACGTCCGACTATTATATTGTCAGGACGCTTTTCTTTTTTGAACCATTGTCTTATCTTGTTCTTCGCTTCGCCTGTCTTGACTATATTCAGCCAGTCCCTGCTCGGACCTTTCGAGCTTGACGACGTGAGTATCTCAACTATCTCTCCGTTTTGCAATATGCGGTCGATAGGTACTATCATACCGTTTATCTTTGCCCCAACCATCTTGTTTCCGACGGCGGTGTGTATGGAAAAAGCAAAGTCTATTATAGTAGAGCCCTGCGGCAAGGATATAACGTCACCCTTGGGAGTAAAGACGAATATCTCGTCGTGGAATATGTCTGTCTTTATGGCGTGCAAAAACTCATCGGGGTCTTTTGTATCATTTTCGGTATCGACAAGTCTTGATATCCATTCAAGCTTCTTATCCATATCCTCCTTTGAATTTTCACCCGACTTGTATTTCCAATGTGCCGCAATACCGTATTCTGCGACGTGGTGCATCTGCCATGTTCTTATCTGCACCTCAAAGGGTATTCCGTCTCGTCCGATTACCGTGGTATGGAGCGAACGGTACATATTCGGCTTCGGTGTCGATATATAGTCCTTGAATCTGCCCGGGATCGAGCGGAACATCTCGTGGATTATACCGAGAACAGTGTAACACTCAAGCTCGGTATCAACGATTATGCGCAGTGCGTAAAAGTCGTATATCTCATCAAAGCTCTTGTTCTGTGTGTACATCTTGCGGTACAAGCTGTAAACCGATTTGATCCTTCCCTGCAAAACAAAGTTTATGTTGTTTTCACGCAGATTCTTATCGACAGTCGTACGCATATTTTCAATGAAATTGACACTTTGACCGTAACGCTTCTCAATATCATCCTTGACCTCTTTATAACCTATCGGGTCAAGGTACGAAAGGCTTAGATTTTCAAGCTCGTGCTTGATCTTCTGCATACCGAGACGGTGAGCAAGCGGTGCATAAACGTGCATCGTTTCAAGTGCGGTAGTACGCCTTTTATCGTCAGGCTTTACTTCGAGAGTACGCATATTGTGCAGTCTGTCACAGAGCTTTATGAATATAACCCTGACATCACGTGACATGGCAAGCAGCATCTTGCGAAGATTCTCTATATGAGCCTCCTCTTTATCTTCGACCTGCATCACAAGCATCTTGGTCAGACCGTCAACGAGCAGGGCAACATCGTCACCGAACTGCTTTTTTATCTCGCTAAGATCTGTCTTATCCGAACAGTCCTCTACCGTATCGTGAAGCAGTGCGGCACAGATTGAATCGGTATCAAGTCCAAGTCCCGCTACTATTTGTGCTACTGCCAAGGGATGCGTGATATACGCCTCTCCGCTTACACGGAGCTGTCCCTCGTGAAGCTTGCTCGCATACTCATATGCCTTTGTTATTTTCCCGACATCGTAGTTTTTACCTGTTGCAGACAGAACGTCAAGCAAACGCTTCATTTCCGTATCGGGATCCTTGCCTATCATCATAAACTTTTCCTACCTTATTCTGCACTGACTTTTTAGCTTGTGCAATATAGAAGATTTATCTATGCTCGTTTTTGCGGGATTGAAGTACACGTCAAACATATAAAATCCCGTCGATACTTCATTTACTCCGCATATGTTCAGTTCCTGCAAGATTCTGAGGATGAACTTAAACTTTATGTAATTTATCTTGGTGTTGGTATTTCCCCGCTCTTGATTTATAAGCATCAGCAAATGCTTTTCCGAAAGAGTGCT
The DNA here is from genome assembly GCA_017390195.1 of Clostridia bacterium. Taxonomy (GTDB): domain Bacteria; phylum Bacillota; class Clostridia; order Oscillospirales; family CAG-272; genus RGIG1023. Next base: position 4,033 of record JAFPCR010000053.1, read on the forward strand.
GTGTCCCAGACGGAACTCTCGGCGTATTACCGTATAAACGGTCGCAAAATCGTCACGTGTGGGAATGTAGTCGTCGTCGGCGGTAAATTCCGCACCGTTTTTCACCGACTCGTACATCTTTTCATCGTCAAGTCTCTTCTGTTCCAAAGCTCTTGAGACCTTGATGTCCTGAACGATGAGCTGAAGGCTTCTTATGTTTTGATATTCATTTATATCCATACTGAACAGCAGATCAACACTGTCTCCCGTCATAACATCAAGCTTGCCGTATGCAATGCCGAAGCACACTGCCGAGATAGGTGCTCCGCCGTTTTGGTTTTCTATAAGCAATTTGGAATGCTTTCCTCCGCCTATAGGAGAGCTTTTCAGCACCCTGACATCACGCAAAATAAAGAGCGGTGTAGGGTTGGAAACGCCAAACGGTTCAAGGCAGGTCAATTCCTCGGCAAGCTTCACCGAAAGCTCTCGGGGAGTAACTTCACATTCCGCCTCGTATTTGACGCTCAGCATATCCTCGTTCAAGTGTGATAACGCATACTCATTTATACGTCTGCGAAATTCGGGAATATTGGAACGCTTGATAGTAAGTCCTGCCGCCAGCTCGTGTCCTCCGAATCTGACAAGCAGATCCTCGCAGCTGCTCATGGCATCCACAAGATTCATTCCCTTTACACTTCTCGCAGATCCTTTTCCGACATCGTCATAAGACGGAAATCCCCTCGTAGCACCGTCAAACGATATCAATATCGACGGCAGTCTGTATTTTTCGGTGATCCTCGATGCCACGATTCCAACGATACCCTGTTGCCAGCGGTCGTCATCAAGAACGATAACTCCTATCTGTCCGTTCTCTATGTCGTACTCACGTTCTATTATCTTATACGCCTCGTCGGCGATCTTATTTTCCTCGACCTGTCTGAGAGCGTTTATCTCGCAAAGCTCCTTTGCCATAGCCTCGGCTTTTTCATCCGAATCTGCCAAAAGCAACTCAACAGCTTTTGAGGCACTGCTGATCCTTCCTGCGGCATTTATTCTCGGAGCGATCCCAAAGCCTATATATCCCGAATTTATATGGCGTTTTTTACCAGAACGGTCTCCCTGCTTACCCTGATGCTTTGAGGATGATGCCGCATCTATAAGTGCCACAAGTCCTTTTCTTTCGGTGTTTTGGATAAGCTTGAGTCCGAATTTAACGATAAGTCGGTTTTCGTCACGTATCGGCATTACGTCGGCTATCGTTCCGATAGCGGCAAGGTCGGCATACTGACGTGCAACCCTGCGTATTCCGTCGATATCCTCTTCACCACGTTTTCTGCAAAGATATAGCTCATACGCACAGATAAATTTAAACACCACGCCGACTCCTGCCAGATCCTTAAAAGGATATTCGCAGTCGGGACGGTGAGGATTCACAACAGCATATGCCTCTGGCAGCTTGTTGTGACACTCGTGGTGGTCGGTTATGATCATGTCTATACCGTGCTCTGAGGCATACCTTGCCTCATCACTTGCAGTTATTCCCGTATCGACCGTTATTATAAGCCTTACGCCCTCTTTTGACAGCTTATCTATCGCCGCACACGAAAGTCCATATCCCTCTCCGCTTCTGCTCGGTATATAATAATCTATATCCGCACCCATGGACGAAAGATAAAGATACATACAGCTTACCGCAGTAACTCCGTCAACGTCATAGTCACCGTATATCACTATCTTTTCGGAATCTGCCAAGGCTCTCGCAAGTCTTTCGACCGCACGCTCCATATCCTTCATTAGATACGGGTCATGCAGAACGGTCGATTCGTTTGAAAGGAATATCCTTGCCTGTGCCTCGGTCTTATATCCTCTGTTGTATAATAATTTTGCACATATTTCGGAGATGTCCATGTCTTCCATAAGCCTTTTTACGACATCGTCCTTTTCCTTGCATCCATTTTCGTAGAGGACTGTCCAAATTCTCTCTCTGTTACTTAAATCCATAATTTTTCTTAATCTTTATATAACACGGCATACATCTGCTACACCGTATCATCAAAATCTCCACTTCACTAAATATATAAACGAAATCCTATTTCAAAAAACTTCAAATGTTTTTGCCATTTCAGCCATTCGGAGCAAATCTTTTCATAAGTGCCAACGCCACTTTTACTCCGTCAAGTGCGGCACTCGTTATTCCGCCCGCATATCCTGCACCCTCTCCGCAAGGGTAGATCATATTATGACCTATAGCACAAAGATCCGCATCACGTTCTATACGCACAGGTGCGGATGTTCTCGTCTCTGCGGCGGTAATTATGGCATCGTGTGCCGAAAATCCCTTGATCTTACGCTCGAACGAAGAAAATCCCTGTCTGAGCGACGATACTACATACTCGGGAAACACAGATGAGATATCCGCAACACGGTAATGTCCGTTACCTCCCATATATGACGGCAAGACCCTCGTCGGCTCGTGTAATGACGATGATGAAAGTCCGAGAAAATCTCCCAACGTCTGCACGGGAGCTTTCCAATCCGAGCCGCCTGCGGCGAATGCCGCACGTTCTATCCTTCGCTGATATTCTATCGCACCGAGAGCATCATTTCCCTCGAATTTCCCGTAATCGGTCGGGAACACCGAAACTGCAACTGCGGAATTTGAATTTGCCCCGTCTCTTGCACGGCGGCTCATTCCGTTTACTGCAAGCTCTCCCTGCTCCGATGCGGCGGCAACGACCTCGCCCCCGGGACACATACAGAATGTATATACTCCTCGCTCACGGCTTGTGTCCGAAAGATTATATTCGGCAGAGCCGAGCAGAGGGTGTCCTGCAAACCTTCCGTACATGGCTTTGTCAATATCCGAACGCAAGTGCTCTACTCTCACTCCCACCGACATGGGCTTGGGGCGTATCGACAGTCCGTATCGGATCAGCATCTCATAGGTATCCCTTGCACTGTGACCGAGTGCGAGGACTGCCGACGATGCACAGATATCTCCACGGCTTGTTTTCAGCGTAAGCGTCGAATCACTGTTTTCCGAGATTCCGTCAAGACGGCATCGGTAAATTACGGTCGCACCGAGTTCCTCTATCCTGTTCAATATCCTGTTTACAACGTCTCGCAAAACATCTGTTCCTATGTGTGGTCTTGCCGAAAGGGTTATATCATCGGGTGCTCCGAATTCGCAAAGTCGGCGTAACACATAGTTGCAGTGCTTGTCGTTTATCCTCGTTATAAGCTTGCCGTCGGAAAATGTTCCCGCTCCGCCTGCTCCGAACTGTATATTCGACTCGGTATCGAGTATCTTGTCTTTGTAAAATTTCGAAACAGATGCCTCTCTGTCGGCAACCGAGTCTCCTCGGTCTATTATGATCGGCTTGTACCCGTTCTCTGCAAGCAACAAAGCACAAAACATTCCGGCAGGACCCATTCCGACAACGACGGGAGGATATACCGTCTTCTCCTCGCCAAACGAGTCAACGCATATATCGCTCTCCTCATCTCCGCCAAGCATCCTGAACTCGGCAGGATCTATTTTATCCCCCAAGCCTTTCTTAATATTTTCCTTGCATTCAAACTCGGCAAGAACACTGTACACTGCACGTATATCGTCACGCTTTCTTGCGTCTATCGACTTTTTGTAGATGCTCAGGCGTAATGTTCCGAGATCCACGGAGGGAGCGAGACGTTTAAACTTCTTTTTCGCCGACGAAAAAATTTCATCTTCACAGGCATCAAAGCCGACATTTATTCTGTTTATCAAGATCCTAAAGATTTTCTTATCATTCATGATCGGTATCTGCCTGTCTTTATCGTTTTGTGTATATTACCTCTGATGTTAGTCAACTGCCATTATTTTCACATATCTGACATTACTTTTATGGTGACCGAAACACTGTTGACCGATGCGGTTATGTATTTCATATCACTGTCACTTATTACATTTCCCGAGGCATCGTAAAATTCGAGGCTCACGTTGCTTACCTCAGTAGTGGATGTGACCGCGCTCGAAAGCTTGCACACCGCTTTGACCGAGCCTATTTTGTTTATAAGCTCATCGGGTCCGCTAATCTCTACAGATGCCTCCCCTACCGAAGCGGTATAGATATATCCCGAAACCTTGGGTATGTTTGAGATATCTGCATCTATTTTGACAGTCTTACTTATACGCTCACAGATATTGAGCGACAGGCTGACGGGACTGATGTTCTCGACAG
>JAFPCR010000011.1 GCA_017390195.1 Clostridia bacterium
CTGAAAACAAAGTTAAAGACCAAAAGCACGGTTATGACCGCAATGATCATGATCTCAACGAAGTCATATACAAATCCTAAAACAGGGAATTTCTTGTTATCTTTTTGAGAAGTTGAACTGCTTTGTGTGTCGGTCAAATCGGTATTTACCGTTTCGGTTTCAATATTTTCGTTGTTTGATGAAATATTGATGTTGTTATCCTCGTTCATCGGTAAAGATCCTTTCGGCGTAATTTAGTATGTGCTTATTTAAGCAACAGATCCATGAGATTATATCCGTTAGCAATATAAAAGTTTTTGTCGGCTGCTGTTTCTTCGCAGAATTTATCAACTCCGCTGTTCGTCTCCTTTGACGAGTATATCATAAAGGGAACAGGGTCAATTGTATGTGTACGCAAGCGTATCGGTGTGGGATGATCGGGAAGGATCATTATCTTGAAGTCTTCTCCTGTAGATCTGAGGTAATCATACACAGGTCTGAGTATCTTTTTGTCTATCATTTCGATTGAGATGACCTTGTTTTCAAGCTCGGCACGGTGTCCGCACTCGTCAGGACCTTCGACGTGAACATATACATAATCGGCACCGTCCTTGAATGCGTTGATCGCAGCATTTGCTTTTCCGTCATAGTTTGTATGTACATTTCCTGTAGCACCGTCAACATCGATCGATCTCATTCCTGCACAAAGTCCTATACCTTTTATTAGGTCAACGGCCGAAATTACAGTGCCGTCAAGTCCCCATTTATCCTTAAAAGAGGGAAGTTGCGGCTTCTTTCCGGGACTCCACAGCCATGCTGAGTTGGCGGGTTTAAGACCACGGCGACGTCTCTCCTCATTTACGGGGTGGTGATTGAGAATATCGAAGCTGTCACGCATAAGACGGTAAAATTCCTCTCCGCCGTTATCTTTTTTAGGCAGATATTCTCCTATACATTTTCCAAGAATGTCGTGAGGACGCATAAAGTCATATTTATCATTGCCGTTTTTCCATATAAGGCAGTGACGGTAGCTTACACCTGTGTAAAATTTTCTGTATTCGTTTCCGAGCTTTTCGTCAAGTGATTTTATGAGCAGATCGGCTTCAGGGGTCGTTATCTCGTCGGCACTGTGGTCGAGTATGATCTTACTGTCATAATCTCCGTCGTCAGACAAGGTTACTACGTTGCATCTGTATGCCGTTTCGTCTGGCTTCATTTCGATACCCATGCTTACGGCTTCAAGCGGAGAGCGGCCTTTTGAATATATCTTCGGATCAAAGGAAAGGATAGCCATATTTGCGGTGTCGCTTTCGGGAACCATTCCGTTCGGAACATTGGAGACCGTTCCCACGAGAGATACTGCCGCAAGTGCGTCCATGGTCTTTTTGTCGGCCTTTTCCATAGGGGTCTTATTGCCGAGAGAAGCTATTTTATCGTCCGCCATACCGTCGGGAATGAGTACAAGGTATTTCATTTGAATATATCTCCTTTGAGTGATAGATGATACACTATATTTCAAATCAATATTATATCATAATCGGCAAAATTTTTCAATACTCACGAACAAAAACTTTACAAACAAATTGTAGAGTTACGAAATGTCGAAAAATGTTGTTACCTGTAGGGGCGGATTTCATATCCGCCCGAACGGTTGAAAGAACAAGTCAAAAAGTGTTGAAAACAAATCGTATTTGTGTTATAATCGTAGTATTGATCTTGATATCAACTTACCAACGAGAGGTTCGTACATTGGTTTTGCTTGCAAAGCTGAAATGTTGCCGTTGACCCACTGTATCCAAGCATACAGCATAAAATACGTTTAATGCTTCCCCATTATTAAACAAAATTTGTATTTTGTATAATGGGATAAATATAAAAACGCAGAGAGCTTTTTGCATTTCTTGCTGTGTTCTCCCTGCTGTTTTTTATTTTGATATATTTAATTTTAGAAAAACAGGATGCCCACTAAACGATGACAGACTTTAACAATCACTGCCTTCCAATGCTTTATGACGGGCCTTCACGTATTGAGGATTCTTTCTATTTGATAAAGCTTCTCAGGCAAAATAACATCACAC
>JAFPCR010000012.1 GCA_017390195.1 Clostridia bacterium
GCTTCTTTGCAACTTTCTTGACGTATATCAAGAAAGTTGATAAAAAACTCTCTCCCACAAATATTAAAAAGGGAGAAAAACTTCCCCCTTTTTATTTGAAAAAATTTGTCAAGAGTTTTTGAAAGGTCTTAGGGAAACTTTTTTCAAAAAGTTTCCCTAACGCATCCCCTGCAACCATTGACACAAAGCCTTGAATATGTTATCATTAAGGGTAATAAAGTATATTAGGAACTCTTTTGAAAGGCATTTTACATGAAAATTGGATTTGTTTCTCTCGGCTGTCCCAAAAATCAGCTTGACACCGAGGTCATGCTTCACGAGCTTATCTCTGCGGGGTACGAAATAACCCCCGAGGAGACCGAGGCTGATATCGTTATCATCAACACCTGTGCTTTCATTGAAAGTGCAAAGCGTGAGTCGATCGACAACATTCTCGATATCGCTTGGCTCAAGGAACACCGTTCGCTCAGGGCTATAATCGTTACAGGTTGTCTTGCGGAGCGTTACCGTGACGAGATATTTAACGAGTTACCCGAAGTCGATGCTATCCTCGGTGTCGGAAGCATACACAACATAGTCGATGCCGTAAAGGCGGTATCCGACAAGTCCAAGCCGAAAAGCCAAAGAAAATATTCCTCTTATGAAAAGAACGACGCAGTGCAGCTTGGCGGTGACAGAGTTCTCACGACTCCTAATTTTTGGGCATACATAAAGATTGCAGAGGGCTGTGACAATCGCTGTGCATACTGTGCTATTCCCTCGATCAGAGGAAAATTCAGAAGCCGTACGATAGAGGACATAGTTGCCGAGGCAAAGGATCTCGAATCACTCGGAGTCAAGGAGCTTAATATCGTTGCACAGGACACTACACGTTACGGTCTTGACATATACGGCGAGTACAGCTTGGCAAAGCTTTTGCGTGCCATTACCGAGCAGACTCAGATTCCGTGGATACGTCTTATGTACTGCTATCCCGACAAGATCACAGATGAGCTGATAGCCGAGATGCGTGACAATCCGAGGATCTTGAAATACATCGACCTTCCCATTCAGCACATTTCCGACAATATGCTCTCTGCCATGAACCGCCACGGTGACGGCAAGATGGTGCGTGAGGTGATCGCAAAGCTTCGCAAGAACATTCCCGACATCTACATCCGCACTACATTCATCGTCGGCTTCCCGGGCGAGACCGAGCAAGATTTCGAGGAGCTTTGCGAGTTCGTGCGTGAGGCGAAGTTTGAACACGCAGGTGTATTTACCTATTCCCGTGAGGAGGATACTCCTGCATACGACTTCCCTTGCCAGATCGACGAGCAGGTCAAGCAGGACAGAATGGACATTATCATGCGTGAACAGCTTGAAATAAACGAAAAGCACAACGAGACTATGATAGGAGCTACCGTCGATGTGCTTTGCGAGGACTACGATCCTGTCGGAAGGATATATTTCGGACGTGGCACTGCCGACGCACCCGAGATCGACGGCAAGGTGTATTTCAACAGTGACGAAAGGATCATGCCCGGCTCATTTGTCAAAGTAAAGATAAGACGTGTTTCGGACTACGACCTTATCGGCAGAGCCGTAACATCAAAATAATCAGCGAAAGGCGATTATGTTATGAAACTTAACCTTCCAAACCGACTCTCTCTTATTCGTATATGTCTCGTTCCGGTATTTATTGCCGTTATGATGATATCCGACGACCTTTGGGCAAGGATACTCGGCGTATGCATCTTTATAGGTGCATCTGTCACCGATATGCTTGACGGAAAGATCGCAAGAAAGCGTAACCTTATAACAAACTTCGGAAAATTCATCGACCCGTTGGCAGACAAATTTATGGTCATCGGTGCAATGCTCGTTCTTCTCTACAAGTACGAATATATTCGACCCGTGTTTTTCTGGGCGGTGCTTATCGTGATATTCCGTGAGCTTGCAGTAACGTCCATGCGTCTTATCGCATCGGGCTCGGGCGTTGTCGTACCTGCGAATATGCTCGGAAAGATAAAGACGGTCACGCAGATCGTCTGCATCTGCACGATAATCATTGAGCCTATGCTCATAGAGCTTGGCGTGCTTTTATTCGGTTCGACATTCTTCCTTGCGGGACTTCTTCCGCTGACATATACTTCGATCGCCGTATCGGCTTTCTTCACGCTCTGGTCGGGCATCAGCTACATCGCTTCGATGTGGAAGTACATATCGACCGATAAATAATTACAAATTAAGCACCTTATCCACATCAAAGAGGTATCAAGATGGTAAAAATAACCGGTGTTGAACCGCACAGCCGTGCCGAAAAGGCTAAAATAACGGTCGGAGATATTCTCGTGTCGATAAACGGACACGATATCACCGACGTTCTCGACTATCGCTTTTATCTTGCCGAGTGCGAGGTATTGCTTTCACTTGAGCGGAACGGCGAACGCTTTGCGGTAAAGATCAAAAAAAGTGAATATGACGACATCGGGCTTGATTTTGAAACTCCGCTCATGGACAAAAAGCATTCCTGCACCAACAAGTGCATCTTCTGCTTTATCGACCAGCTTCCGAAGGGTATGCGTGACAGCCTTTACTTCAAGGACGACGACTCACGCCTTTCGTTTTTGCACGGAAACTACATTACCATGACGAATCTCACCGAGCGTGACATAGACAGGATCATCGAGATGCACATCTCGCCCGTCAACGTCTCTGTGCATACCACCGATCCCGAGCTGCGTGTTAAGATGATGAAGAACAAGCACGCAGGCGAGGTGCTGTCGTATCTTCGGAAATTAGCCGATGCGGGTATCGCTCTCTGCTGTCAGATAGTCCTGTGCCGATCAATAAATGACGGAGCGGCTCTTGACCGCACCATGCGTGATCTCTTAGAATATTTCCCCGCTCTGCGAAGCGTTTCGATAGTTCCTGCAGGAATGACGAAGTTCCGAGACGGACTCTATCCGCTTGAACCTTTCTCTGCCGAGGAATGCCGTAATATTATCGCTCAGGTCGATGCCTTTGCCGAGACCTGCCGTCAAAAGCACGGCACGAGACTCTTCTTCTGTGCCGACGAATTTTACATAAAGGGTAAGCTCGGCATACCGAACGACGAATATTACGAGGACTATTCTCAGCTTGAGAACGGTGTCGGAATGTTGCGTCTGCTCGAAAAAGAGTTTAATTTTGAGACGGATTTTATCGGCGACTACATCCAAAGCTCTAAGCTGTCACTTCCCCGAACCGTCTCGGTGGCGACAGGTGTTGCGTCGTATGAGCATATCCTTTCGCTTACGAAAAAAGCGGAGCGTCTCGTTGACGGACTTAAAATAAATGTTTATTGCATAAAAAATAATTTCTTCGGCGAGCAGATAACCGTTTCGGGACTGCTTACCGGAGTCGATATGGCAGAACAGCTTTTGGGAAAGGAGCTTGGGGACGAGCTTCTCATTCCCTCAAACACTCTGCGTGCCGAGGGCGACCTGTTCTTGTGCGGCATGACCCCCGATGAGCTTTCGTCACGTCTCGGTGTTCCCGTGACCCCTTCCAAAAACGACGGCTCGGAATTTTTGCTCGCTCTGCTCGGTATCGAGTCTGATATATAAATATCCACCTTGTGTTATAACAACACTCACTTTCGAGAAAACTTTAATAAATACCCCCAAACCTCATGGACAGGAGAGATACAGATGTCTAAACCTATCGCAGCAATAGTTGGACGACCCAACGTTGGAAAAAGCACTCTATTCAATAAAATAATAGGCGAACGCCGTTCGATCGTCGAGGACGTTCCCGGTGTCACACGTGACCGTATATATGCCGAGGCATCCTGGAACGGTGTTGATTTTGAGATCATCGATACGGGCGGTATCGAGCCGAAAACCGACGATATGATATTGGCAAAGATGCGTACGCAGGCTCAGATAGCCATCGAAAGTGCCGATGTTATAGTGTTTTTGTGTGACGTAAGGACAGGTCTTACCGCCGACGACAGAGATATCGCAGTCATGCTCCAAAAGAGCGGAAAGCCGATAATCCCCTGCATAAACAAGTGCGACCGTGTAGGTCAGCCTCCCTTTGAGTTTTATGAATTTTACGAGCTTGGCTTTGAAAAAGATCCCATCGCCGTTTCCTCTGTTCATGGCTCGGGAACGGGCGATCTGCTCGACGAGATAGTTGCGTCATTCCCCCAAAGCATAGAGCAGGACGACGACAGCGACGCTATAAAGGTCGCCGTTATAGGTAAGCCTAATGCGGGAAAATCCTCTATCGTCAACCGATTTGTCGGCTCCGACAGAATGATCGTCTCGTCTATGGCAGGCACGACACGTGACTCGGTTGACACGGCGGTCGAAAACGAATTCGGAAAATTCGTCTTCATCGACACTGCGGGTATACGCCGTCAGTCGAAGATAAACGATAATATCGAAAAATACAGCGTTCTCCGTGCCCATATGGCTGTCGAGCGTGCAGATGTCTGCCTTATCATGATAGATGCCGCAGAGGGCATCACCGAGCAGGACGAAAAGATCGCAGGTCTCGCCCACGAGGCAGGCAAGGCTTCGATCATTGTTGTCAATAAGTGGGATTCGGTAGAAAAGGATAATTCCACCGTAAAGCAGTTCACCGACAAGATCCGCACCTCGCTTTCATATATGACTTATGCCCCGATAATCTTTGTTTCGGCAAAGACGGGTCAGCGTGTCGAGTCGCTTTACGAGCATATTAAATATGTTCAGAATCAGTCGAGTATGCGTATCTCAACAGGTATGCTCAACGACGTTCTCGGCGAGGCTATGATGAGAGTCCAGCCCCCGTCCGACAAGGGCAAACGCCTGAAGATCTACTATATGACACAGACTGCCGTTGCTCCCCCAACCTTCGTTTTCTTCTGCAACAACATCAGTCTTTTCCACTTCTCGTATCAGCGTTACCTCGAAAACTGTATCCGTAACACCTTCGGATTCAAGGGTACGCCCATTCGTATGATAATAAAAATGAAGGGTGAGGATTAACTCACCACTCTCAAAAATTAAGGAGATTTACGGCATATGTTTGTCGATAATGTAAAAATATATGTAAAAGCCGGTGACGGCGGTGCGGGTGCCGTTTCGTTCAGACGTGAGAAATACGTCTCCCACGGTGGCCCTGACGGCGGTGACGGCGGACGTGGCGGAAACATCGTTTTCCGCATCGACCAAGGCTGTAACACCCTGCTCGCTTTCCGCTACAAGCACAAATTTGTAGCCTCGAACGGTCTGCCCGGCGGCGGTGCGAAGTTCCACGGTGCTACTGCCGATGACCTCATAATCTCAGTTCCTCCCGGAACGCTCATAAAAGACGCTCAAAGCGGAAAGATAATAAAGGATATGTCCGACGGTGAGGATTTTATATGCTGTCACGGTGGCAGAGGCGGTTGGGGAAACCGTCATTTTGCCACTCCCACACGTCAAGTGCCTATGTTCGCAAAGCATGGTACGAAGGGCGAGGAGCGTGAGCTGATACTTGAGCTGAAAATGCTTGCGGATGTCGGTATAATCGGTTTCCCGAGTGTCGGAAAATCATCTATCCTCGCTCGCATAAGCTCGGCTAAGCCTAAAATAGCAGACTATCACTTCACCACCCTTTCCCCCAACCTCGGTGTCGTCTCAACAGGCCCTGAAAGTGGCTTCGTTGCCGCCGATATCCCGGGACTTATCGAGGGTGCTGCCGACGGTGCAGGTCTCGGACATGCCTTTCTTCGCCACATCGACCGTTGCCGTTTGCTTCTGCACGTGGTCGATATCTCGTGCTTCGAGGGCAGAGATCCTGTCGATGACATCGAAAAGATCAATTACGAGCTTGCACGTTACAGCGAAGCCCTCGCCGAACGCCCACAGATCATTGTTGCCAATAAGACCGATGCTCTCGACACAGAATATGTCGATGTAGCCACCTTTGAAAAATACGTAAATGACAAGGGGCTTGACCTTATCTACATCTCTGCGGCAACAGGTAAAGGTCTTGACGACCTCATAAAGCTCGTCTCCCAGAGACTCGAAGAGCTTCCCCCCATGACGATCTACGAGTGCGAATTCGACGAGGAGGACGCTTATGTCGGCGGTGCTAAGGAAACTACCGTTCGACGTGAAAACGAAAAATTCATCGTCGAGGGAGAGTGGCTCATCAACCTTATGGGTCAGGTCAATTTCTCGGACTACGAGTCGCTCAACTTCTTCCAGCGTGTCCTCCAGCGTAGCGGTGTCTTTGACCTGCTCACCGAAAAGGGCTGTCAGGACGGCGACACCGTCTCGATCTA
>JAFPCR010000013.1 GCA_017390195.1 Clostridia bacterium
ATATTTCTTTTGCTGTCCTTAAAGAGAAAGCTTTCAATCTCATTTTGCCGCCCCCTTTACAATGGCGATAAACGCATCTTCAAATTTTTCTGTACCTGCCTGCTTTTTCAGCTCGTCGGCAGTTCCGATAGAAAGAAGTCTGCCGTCACGCATAATGCCGATACGGTCGGACAGAGCCTCCGCCTCCTCCATATAGTGAGTGGTAAGAATAATAGTTACCGAACCCTTCAAAGAGCGTATGGTATTCCAAAGATCGCTCCTTGCAATAACGTCAAGTCCAAGCGTAGGCTCGTCAAGGAAGAGTATCTTCGGCTCGCTGATAAGAGCCATTGCGATACTGAGGCGGCGTTGCCATCCGCCCGAAAGCTTTCCTGCTTTTTTGTCTAAAACAGAGGTCAGGTCAAACTGAGCTGAAAGCTCATTGATCTTTGTATTTCGTTTTTCCTTTGAAAAGCCGTGCACACCGCACATGAGCTTGAGGTTCTCCATTACACTCAAATTCGGTGCGACTGCGGTCTCCTGAGGGGAAACTCCTATCACCGATTTTACCTCTGTCGAGTCCGAAACAATGCTCTTGCCCAACAGAAAAGCATCTCCGCCGCTTGGTTTCGTAAGGCAGGAAAGCATTTTTATAGCCGTCGTCTTTCCCGCACCGTTCACTCCCAGCAGAGAAAACAATTCTCCTTGCTTTACCGAGAGCTTCAAAGAATCGACGGCTGTCAGATTTTTATACTTCTTTGTAAGATTTTCTGTTCTGATCGCATCCATTTTGGATAACCTCCTTGCAAATGATTCGATATTAGTTTTTTTCGGTATATAGCCGTTTTAGTCCCGAATAAGCATCACTTACCGATCGACTGATGAACTCCATATCCCAATCAAGATATGATGTAGCGACCATAGTTGCGATTCCGTGTACATATAGCCACATTTCAAGATGTAATATATATGCCTCGTCCTCGCTGATGCCGAGATTTTTCATAATGATCTCGATTATCGGGCGTAGCTCTTCACGTCCGTCCTCGATTCTTTCTCCGCTTCTGTCACGCATAAACAGCAGCTTGAATAACTCTTTCTCTTCCTTTGCAAAACGTATGTATGCCATACCGCTTGCCTTGTACGGAGGATATTTTCCCTCTGCCATATCATGTTGCAGATATGACTGATACAGAGAATTTGCGGTAGACAGTACCTCGCCTCTCACCTCTTCCATGCTTTTGAAAAGTCCGAAAACAGGCTTTGCCGACGAACCGAGCTTTGATGCAAGCCCTCTCGCCGTCAGGGCGGAGATACCGCTTTCTCTTACTAACTGCAAAGCAGACGATATTATTTCTTCTCTTGTAAATTTAAACTTGGGAGGCATATTTTTGTATCCTGTCGTGATAAGAAACTCAAGTTACGCAACGCCTGTTTCTTATTATAAAGCTTTTTTTCGTATTTGTCAAGAGGGTAGCTATGGATATATTCTCGGACGATCAAGAAGTGTTAAATGCGGGGACGGCTTATGTCTACGCAAGGAATATAGATCGTTATATAAATCACTGGTGCTGAGTCATTTTGACTCAGCACCAGTGATTTATGATTGTGTGTATTGTGCATACGGTGCTTACAAATACGATGTTTGCCATATGTGCCGTCAGGCATACATCATTAGGCGAAGCCGTCATCATGGACATAGCCCGCATCATTTGCCTCATGCAAACATCATTCAAAAACCGCACCTTTGTCGTTAGACAAAGGTGCGGTTTTTTGTTGGCGGAGAGAGAGGGATTCGAACCCTCGGTCGGTTATTAGCCGAACACACGATTTCCAATCGTGCGCCTTAGACCAGCTCAGCCATCTCTCCATATTGCGACTTTGACATTATATCACAACAATTTTCAAAAATCAATACTTTTCCGAAAAAAATATTTTTGATACGGTAAAAAGTGAATTTTTAAGGCTTTAGCGGTGAGATATCATATGTCCGGCTGATGTAATAAGTATAAAAAAGGCGGTGTGGGAATAATATAGATAAATAAAGTGATGTTTTTGAAGCTACTGAAATTATAAAAAGTTTTGGAGTAGAACGGAATATGAAAAAAATAATTCGTATAATCATCTCTCTCGTGGCGGTATATTTGATCTGTTTGAGGTTTTTCCCCGAGCAGACGCTGTTTTTCAGCAATGCGGTAAGTGACAAGGCAAAGGACGTGTATAACGAGTACACGGACACGTTCAAGGACAAGGAAGAGGCAACAAATTACGACAACATGAAGGCGATCTGGATATCACAGTATGACATATACGATATGTGCAGTGGCGGCAACGGTCAACGCAAGGAGTCGGATTTTAGAAAGGCGGTCAGGACGGCCGTCAAAAACATCTGCGACAGCGGATTTAACACATTATTCGTACAGGTGAGACCGTTTGGCGACAGCATTTGCAGGTCGAGCATTTTTCCGACATCGTATATCGTGACGGGGGATTACGGACGTGAAGCCGAATACGATGTTTTCTCGATAATTCTTGAGGAAGCCAAAAAGAAAGACCTTTCGGTACACGCATGGATAAATCCTCTGCGTTTGATGAAGGATGACGAGATACAGTGTATCGGTGGTGAATACCAAATATCAAAATGGTATGCTGACGACAACACCAGGGGGGATTATATTGTAAAGTCGGGAGAGAGATGGTATCTAAATCCTGCGTACAGCTCTGTTCGTGAGTTTATCTGCGACGGAGTGAGGGAGATCTTTCAAAATTACGATGTTGACGGAATTCATATAGACGATTATTTTTACCCGACAACAGACGAAAGCTTTGACAGTGAAGCATACGGACAGTATGTTGCCAAAGGCGGAAAGAGTGACCTTGCCACTTGGCGTAGAGAAAATATAAATTCTCTTGTCAGAGAGTTACGCAAGACAACAAAGGATTGTTGTGCAACCGCACTTTTCGGCATAAGTCCTGCGGGTGTGATAGATACAGACTACAATGAGCTTTATGCCGATGTCTACACGTGGGGGTCTGCCGACGGATATGCAGATTATCTCTGTCCTCAAATATATTTCGGCTTTGAGCATGACACCTGCGATTTTGCAAGTGTTGCGGACAGGTGGTCGCAGATAGTCTCAAACAGCAACGTCAGACTTATAATAGGTATGTCGGCGACCAAGGCGTACAGTGGCATAGACGTCTGGGCGGGAAGCGGAAAGAACGAATGGGCTGAAAGCTCGGATATCCTTTTACGCTCGCTCTCATATACGTTAAAGCTCAAAAATTGCAGCGGAGCGGCAGTGTTCAGCTACAAATATATGTACGATCCGCTGAGCGGTGAGCTTCAGGAAAACACAAAGGATGAAATGAACAATATGCTTTATCTGCTCCGAGGGATCGAGTGGACAAAATAGAGTAAATCAGAGCAAAATGTAAATTTTATCACCTTAGTCGAATATAATTTAGCGAGGTGATATAAATTGAACAGAAACAGAACAAACAGAGGAGTTTTGTCATCGATAATAAGAGACAGAAGTCCGAGTGCATATGCACAGATAAACGGCTCGGAGGAATACCGGGATATAAACGGAACGGTAAATTTTTATGTGACACCGATCGGTGTGATAGTTTCGGCTGAGGTAAACGGACTTCCGCACGGTGCGGGAAGCGGTTCGCAGATATTCGGATTTCACATTCACGAGGGATTTTCGTGTATGGGAAGCGAGAACGAACCCTTCTCCCATGCCGGGGGGCATTATTCGAAGGTCAGTGCGGGTCACCCCTTTCATTCGGGCGACCTACCGCCACTGTTCGGAAACGACGGTTACGCATGGTATGCAGTGCTTACCGACAGATTTTCGATAGAGGACATAATAGGCAGAACAGTGATAATTCATGCTGACCCCGATGATTTTACATCACAACCGTCGGGAAAATCGGGAAAGAGGATCGCCTGCGGAGTGATACTCGCAAAGACGTGAGACAAAAAACATAAGGGGGCTGCGTAAATGACGCAGCCCCTTATGTTTCTATACTTTGCTTTTTGATTGACAAGTATTTAAGTGTGAGTTATAATATGAGTGTTCAAAAGCAGAATAAAAAGAATCGGAATTTAAAAATTATGAAAACTATATTTGTTGCAACCTGCCTGTTCGGACTCGAAAAATTTCTCGGACAGGAGATAGATGCACTCGGACTGAAAAGAATAGATACGATCGACGGCAGAGTAACCTTTGAGGGAGAGATGAACGATGTCGCACGTCTGAATATAAATCTGCGTTGTGCAGAGCGTGTTTACATCAAGGTCGGCTCGTTTGAGGCGAGGACATTTACCGAGCTGTTTGACGGTACGGCGGCACTGCCGTGGGAGGATTACATAGGACGGGCAGATGCCTTTCCTGTAAAGGGACATTCTCCGAAAAGCCTTTTGACATCTATCCCCGACTGTCAGAGCATAGTCAAAAAGGCGATAGTCAAAAGACTTTCGTCTAAATACGGTATCGAGTGGTTCGAAGAAAGCGGCACAAAATATCAGATAGAATTTTTTATTTTCAAGGACGTTGCGACCTTGATGATAGACACGTCGGGAACACCCTTGCATAAACGTGGCTACCGAACCGAAGCAGGAGCTGCACCCTTGCGAGAGACCTTAGCAGCGGCGATGGTGCTGACTTCACGTCTGCGTGAGGACACACTTCTTTGGGATCCCTTTTGCGGATCGGGAACGATCGCAATAGAGGCGGCGATGATAATGTCGGGAATAGCTCCCGGAGCATCGAGAGGCTTTGCCGCACAGGCATTTCCGTTCATTGATGCAAATGCTTGGCAAGATGCGTTTGAGCAGGCGAGGGCTAATATAAAAACAGATACGGTCTTCGAAGCATATGCCTCGGACACCGACCGTGAGGTGCTTGAGATCGCCAAACAAAATGCAGCTCGTGCCGGTGTTGAGAACAGAATAAAATTTTTCTTAGCAGATGCAAGGAAAATAGAAAAGCCCGATTGCCGTGGCACTATCATATGTAATCCCCCATACGGAGAAAGGCTTATGACATCCGAACAGGTAAAGAGCCTTTACTCAGAGATCGGCAAGAATTTTGCCTCGTTTGCACCTTGGCAGATATATGTGCTTACATCTTGTGAGGATTTTGAACGATATTACGGTGCGTATGCCGACCGCAAGAAAAAGCTTTACAACGGAATGATCGAATGTGAGCTCTATCAGTATTTCAAGCCGATCGACCGTAAGCAGACGAGCTTTTCAAAAGGTGAAAGAAGTTATCACGACAGACAACGGAGGTTTAAAAAATGAAGATAACCCTACTTGATGCCGCAACTCTCGGCTACGACATGGATTTTGACAAGCTCGGAAGATTCGGAGAGCTTGAGGTCTACCAAACGACACCGAGCGATAAAATTGAAGAAAGAATATCAAACTCGGATATAGTTATCGTAAACAAGGTGCGTTTAGACGGAGCGGTGCTTAAAAACGCAAGAAGAGTCAGACTTATATGCGAGGCTGCAACGGGATATGACAACATAGACATCGAATGGTGTGCCGCACACGGAATTGCCGTGAGTAATGTTGTCGGCTATTCAAGCGACAGCGTGGCACAGATAACGGTGGCGACGGTTTTGTCACTCGTTTCTCATCTGAATGAATACTCAAATTTCGTGTCTGACGGCTCTTACAGCAGATCGGGCGTGGCTACAAGGATCTCACCGACATACCGTGAGATAAGCGGATCGGTATGGGGCATCGTCGGATACGGAAATATAGGACGGCGTGTGGCAGAAGTGGCAAAGGCACTCGGCTGTCAGGTCATCGTTTGCAAAAACACTCCTGTCGAGGGCATCGAATGTGTGGATATAAACGAGCTGTGCAAACGCTCGGATATCATAACACTTCACACTCCGCTCAATGACAGCACAAGAGGGCTTATCGGCAGAGAACAGATAGGACTTATGAAAAAGACGGCGATCGTCGTCAATGAGTCAAGAGGAGCGGTCGTTGATGAGGAGGCACTTGCCGAAGCGGTAAAAGACGGAAGGATAGCAGGTCTCGGCTCGGACGTATACAGCGTTGAGCCGTTTTCCGAAAGCCATCCATACTATGAGATAAAGGACCGTGAAAATGTATGCTTCACACCTCATATGGCGTGGGGAGCATACGAGGCGAGAGAAAGATGCCTCAATGAGATATCCAAAAACATCCTTGCCTTCATAAACGGAAACAGAAGAAACCGTGTTGAATTATAAGTTAAAATAAGAGATAAAGAATGTTCCGAAATTTTTCGGGACATTTTTTTGTCAGTCATAAAAACTCCTTTTGTGATAGCATTTTTGTCGGGATGACTAAAGTACCTGATAATAAAAATGTGTAGACCGAAAGGAGAAAATAAATTGATAACGGTTACAGTTGATAAATATACACTCAGTCCAAAAAGAATAATTGCAGGCACAAGAGGAAGCTTCGGCACCGAAACTCTTATGTTTGATTTAGGTGAGGGCTGGGAGGATATGACCGATGTCGCACTGACATTCCGTGCCCCGAACGGAGAAGCGGTATCGGTGAGATATGACGGAGAGCCTGTGGCGATACCGCAGGAGATCATGTCGCACAGCGGAATATCCGAATATATCATAAGCGGATATAAAGGAACTAACACTCTCTTGTCGCTCACGGGGGAAATATCTGTATTAAACACGCTCGACCCCGATGCCGAATACGCAGCCGAGCCGACATTGACGCTTGTTGGAGAACTGCTTGAACGCACAAAAAATGCCGAGAGCGTTGCAGAGGCGGTTCGAAGTGATGCAGACAACGGAGTATTTGACGGACGGGGGATAGCCCATATAACGGTAAGTGCAGACCGTAACATCAGCGTGGAATATACGGATGGCACAGTTGAGGACGGGGGACACTTCGAGACAGATCAGAGGGGCGAGGCTGCCCCTACAGAAGAAACATTTGGGGAAAACGGAAGTATATACACCGACGCAAACGGTACGATATATTATTGTATGGGCTGTGATGACGACGGAAAATATCTGTGGAAAATAATCTACTCGCTTCCTGTCGAGAATTTCGGGAACGAGCAGCCAATGAAAGGAAAGCACTTTTTTTACATTCCCATAAACCAAAGGACTGTATTAAATTTGGGGGATATAGTTCCATTCACCAAAGAGATACATATTCCCTCGGCTTCTGAAGCAGTAAGGGGAGATATGTTTGATTTTGAGTTTTCGACGGGTGGAGGTCTTTTCGATATACGTATAGAAAACGGAGATAATTGTTATCCGTATCCGTGTACGTTGCACCAAAGCTTCAAATATAGGTTTCACGGCGATTTTGACGGCAAGCTTTGGACGGTTAAAGTAGACGAGTTCCCGCTGTACGAATGCACTACTGCCGAAAAGGTGTGCGTAGCCCTCGGTTATGTTCCGGCAGACAAGGAAGCACTTGAGGCAAAGGATCCTGCCAACAAGATATTGGAGAGGTTGACCATAAACGAAGTTGCTTACTATGATTCGATTGTTACTTGCATTGACGACTTGAACAACGGACGACCTGCTGCGGATGCTAACGAAAAGTCTGACAGAAGCGAATGCTTTATCTATCTAAAGGGCGGAACTTTCGTTATTGTTTTACTAAGGGATATTTTTCCGCTTGAAAGATTGTACATAAAAGTTCCCATTGAATTTGTCTTTGCAGGACATAGGATAATTGTGGCAAGCTCCAACGTGACAGCGGGGTTGACCTGCAACGGCAGTTATACCTATATCAACGGAACAATGGGTGGCGGAGTTTACGTAGAAAATCCAAAGACATCGTCTTGGTGTATTTGTGCAGGACCGTCAGTGACGAAATTTATCGTAGACGGTGGAGAATACACAATAAAGGGAAAAGACCCAAACACAGGTTCAGCAAAAGCGATCGAAACATACAACTCCGACTGTATTACCGAGATACGCAATGCAAGGATCGACATATCGGGTGTCGGCAACATTGTCTTGGGGTGCAATTTTGTCGATAAAGCGACCGTTAAGGACAGCGATATCAAGATACATACAACTTCAAGCACCTCTGCTCGTGGAATTCTGGCACAAAATGATATAAATATCGAGAACTGCAACATCAGCACCGTGGCAACAGTCGGGACCTCATCGGGCGTAAGTGTCGAGAAAGGACGTGCGACCGTAGTTGCGTGTAATATCGAGGCAGATTCATCCAACAACGTGATGGACGATACCGGCACTTATGGCTGTGCTTTAAAGGTTTATCCCGAAGTGGAGTCATGCAGTATATCATACGGAACTTATACAGGTACGCACTCTGCGGTAGGAATGATGAGCAACGATTTTCGTGCTTTCGGTGCGACATTTTATTCATGTGCTCACGGAGGCATATATTTTTCAGGTCAAAAAGCATATGTAAAGGATTGCATTATAGGTTGCAGAGCCTATAACGGCAGGTTTGATTTTTCATCTATGGAGAATGATCTGCTTGGAGATTTCTATATAGGCAGCAACAGCGACTGTACCGTATATATGGATAACTGCGTACTGACGGGCGAGGGAAATCACTGTGGAGTGCTTCGTGGCTCGGGTGGAGAGAAGCGTAATATACTGTACATAAGCCGAACAGCCATACCCGACGGTAAGCAGTTCAGAATAGATAGCGGAAACTATATGGTTGCAGGGGAGGGCAGTGATGTTGATGAAGCTCAAGTAACATTGCCGTCTGCATTAAGCACAACAGCTTATATCTATGATTATGAGCATATGTGTGCAAATGAGGTCAGTGAGTCAATGACTGCATATGTTGATAACAAGCTAATTGCGACATTTCCGCTGTCTGATGTAGATTATGCTGAAAATGTCGTCGCACAAGCAAACAGAATGACGAATATTTCGACCTTGACAGGCAACATAAATATCAGCCTCGGAGATGCAGTGTCGGGATATGACAACGAATGGGACTTTACGGTCATGCAGGGAGATACCGCATATGACGTTGCTTTGCCCACGGTCAACTGGGGCTTCGGTGTAGCACCGTCATTTTCTGCGAACACAACGACCGTGTGCCGTCTGTATTATATCGGCAATACCTTGTGCGGAGAATGGGTGGCTATATGAGACGGATAACTTATATGATGTCTCGATTTAAGGCAGATGCCAAAGAGGGAGAGTCACTACATTTTGAACAGTGCAAGGGTGGTTATTTCAGCACCAAGGATGAGTTTGGATTGAAGGTCGTAGGCAAGACGGAACAAGACGGCACGCCGACTCCCGATACCCCTGTGCCGATACAGTGCGTTAAGGCTGGGACGGTGATAGAAGCTTACGGCGAGAACTATGTAAAAATAACCTCAAGCAAAACCTCAAACGGGATTACCTATACCCCAAACGATAACGGAAGTATCGTTATTAACGGTACAAGTACAGATTGGTCGACCTCCGCAAAAATGACAGTGACACTTGAAGCGGGAACATATACCAAAAGAGAGATAGTCTCTCCCAACTCGAAGATCTCATTGACAGCCAAAAGCGGTCAGAATTACTTCTACGGCACATTTACTCTTTCGGAACCTACAACTATAGATTTTTATATTCAGGTCAAGCCCGATACAACTGTAGAAAATTTTGTAGTGTTTCCGTTGTGCTTTAAAGGAACTGCACCTGTTGCTAAAGCGACCGTTCCGTGCGATCTTTACGAGAGTGATATTTGGTATCCTATGACGGGAAAGGTTGAAAGGAACACAAAGGTCGTTGATCTCAGCACAAAAACTATACTGAATTTAGATGCCTCAACAAGCAGTCTTAATAGATTCTATATATCAGAACAGCATGATACAGCGTACAGCGGTTTTTCAAGCAATATGAAAAAACACAACTGGGCTATGGATAACGACAGCTTTGATGCTTCCGTCAACAGTAATCTTATTTATTTCAATATATCAGCTCGTTTGACAGAATATTCAGGAGGAGCGGCAGCTTCATATATATCAGAACAAACGGCAAACGGAAATCCTTTCCTCATTCTTGTAAAAATGCCGTCTTCCGTCGTCGAGCAATACGACCCCGAGCCTATATTCGCACCGAGCGGAACGGTAAATGTCATTCAAACACCTGTTGATCTGACCGCCGATATGTATGCGGTTATGCCGACGAGGAGATGAATCTGAGTATGTTAAAAAAATTTACATTCAAATACATTGTATCAAAAGATAAGATTTTGGAGGTGGGACAGAATGAGAGAAGATGAGATACCCGTAAAGATCACCGAGACAGAGGCTCGTTCAAAGTCCAATATGCACCGAATAGAAAGATTGGAGAGAGACAGCGAGGTGTTGTATAAGATCGCAACATCGGTGGAGATACTTGCAACAAAGCAGTCACACCTTGCAAATGCGATAGTCGAGGTCGACAAAAAAGTGACAGCCCTTGAAAAAATACCGTCACGAAGATGGAGAACTCTGGTAGATAAGGTAATAGGTGCATTGACGGGATTGATAATAGGATATTTGGCAAATTCTGTGTTTTTCTCGTAAAGTAAACTAAATAAAAAGGGCTGAGTCATTTTGACTCAGCCCTTTTTGCTATCAAAGCGAAAACGCTGTATAAATTTGCCCTAAATCTACTTGATTATTAAAATGAATTGTAGTATAATGTATGATGAATATTTATATAATTAATGTTGCTTGTTGGTGTAGAATGGAGAATATAATGGAGTTTACAAAAGATATAAAAATGAATGACGGAATATCTTTGGGCATAGATATAGGCTCAACCACTGCAAAAATAGTAATAATAAAAGACTCAAAGGTAATATATTCGAAATATGAGAGACATTTTTCGCAGGTTCGTCCCAAAACACTTGAGCTGGTAAAAGAGATAAAGGATCTTATAGACGGCGAGACATTTAATGTTGCGATCTCAGGCTCTGCAGGACTCGGAATGGCAAGAAGTGCCGATCTTCCTTTTGTTCAGGAGGTCTTTGCGACCGCCGAGACGGTCAAGCATCTTGCACCCGAGACCGATGTTGTAATAGAGCTTGGCGGAGAGGACGCAAAGGTCATCTTCTTTAAGGGCGGAATGGACGAAAGAATGAACGGAACGTGTGCGGGAGGTACGGGAGCATTTATAGATCAAATGGCAACGTTGCTTGATATGACGGTAGATGAAATGGATAAGCTCAGCCTCAAGCACACGAGGATATATCCGATCGCATCAAGATGCGGAGTTTTCGCAAAGACTGATATCCAGCCACTTCTCAACCAGGGAGCGATGAAAGAAAATATCGCAGCCAGCATATATACCGCCGTTGTCAATCAGACGATCGCAGGACTTGCACAGGGAAGAAAGATAGACGGAAAGGTCATGTTCCTCGGAGGACCGCTCTATTACTGTCAGGGATTGAGGAATGCCTTTGTTGAAGGGCTTCATCTGACAGAGGAAAATGCCCTTTTCCCCGAATACGGAAGATTTTCCGTTTCTGTCGGTGCGGCAATATACGCAGCGGGACAGAAAAACGGCATTACATACTCAGAGCTTGTCAAGAGAATTGAAAAGAGCATGGAAGAAAAGGTCGAGACAGGACATTCCGAGCCTCTTTTTGCCGATGAGAAAGAGTATGAGGAATTTCGTCTCCGTC
>JAFPCR010000054.1 GCA_017390195.1 Clostridia bacterium
GAAGTGAAAAAAGCGAAGAGATTGACATAGACATAATAGAACGACTCAGTGCTATGTATGCAGACAGTGCAGACTCCGAGATCGTCGATACGACGGAGCGTGAGGACGACATTTCCAACAGGGAATTTACCGAACTGCTTGCAAAGGCACTCGAAAGTTATGTAGACCGCCCCGATGAAAATGCGGAATATATCGAAGAACCCGAAGAACCCGAAGAAGTCGAGGAAGTCGAGGAAGTCGAGGAAGTCGAGGAAGTCGAAGAAGTCGAAGAAGTCAAAGAAGTCAAAGAAGTCGAAGAAGTCGAGGAAATCGAAGAAGTCGAAAAAGTCGAAGAAGTCGAGAAAATCGAAGAAGTCGAGGAAATCGAAGAAGTCGAAGAAGTCGAAGAAGTCGAGGAACCCCAAACTCAAATCATCGAGGAAGATGTTGCCGAATATGTGCAGATGTCGCTCTTTTCAAATGATATGACCGATGGAGTTCCGACATTCAGCGAAGCTCTTCAGCAGACTGTCAGCTTGCCGTTGAGCGAGGGAGACGTGCCTGAATGCCCGATATCATTCTTAAATCTTGCCGAATCGGGTGACGGTGATCCCGATGACGGTAACTTGAGGATAGATTTTGATGAGATCTTAGTTTCGGATAAAGCATCGGAGGGTGTCGATTCCCAAAATTACGGTGAGTCGGCGTTTTTTGCGAACGATTTTGATGAAGATATAGATACCTCGTTTGGAGATAACAGCACGGAAACAGATTCGTCGGATATGTTGTATATGCAGATCCACGGTGTGCAGTTAAAGAATTATGAAAGCGATGCTCCAAAGACAAATTATTCCGATGAGATCGACGGATTGCCCGATTTGGAGGACAAGTCATCAACACGTGAAGAAGATGTAGATGGTGTTGAAAAGTATACACCGATGTTCAAGAAATCCGATGGCGGCGTAAAAAATAACAGCTCGGATGGATACGATGTTACTGTCGAGGCGGCTGTATTGGCGGCACTGAACGCCAAGGAGGAAGCGGAGCGGGTCGGTGACGGGCTGAACAGCACCGACATCGCACAGACTACGCCATATGACAGGATCGTACGTGAAAGTATAATAAGTTCATTAAGAAAGACCGAGATCTCGTCTCCTCACAGAGAACTCACGAATGAAGATGTAAGGACACTCGTGACACTCGGATACAATGACGAGCTGGATACTATGGCAGACCCCGTGGAGATCGGAAGGATAGCTTACGATACCGAAAAGCAAGCTGCACAAGCCGAGAACGAGGTCAAGGCAGAGTTTGAACGCAATACGCAGATAGGAACTTTTCTACGTCGATATGATATAAGACGTATAAAGACCTATGCCCGTTTTGTGGTTTGTATCATTTCGGCTATTTTGTTGTTCTTTCTCGAAAATTACCATATATTCGGACTGAGCGGTATTGGCACACTGAGTTATACGGCAAGTCCTATTCAATACTCGGTATCGTGTTTGATACTTGTTGCCGTTTGTGTGGCGATATCGTGGAAACAGCTCTATAAGGGCATAAGGTCTATGGTATCGTTTGAACCCGATCAATATTCGGTGTCGGTGATCATGATCGCTTTAACGTTGATATATGATATGGCGATGCCCTTGATAAGCATGGGCGACAATATCGCACGAATAAACGCACCGACAGCGATCTGCTTGGCTATCTCGGCTTTCTGCGACGGAATAAATATCCAAAGAGAAAGAAAGACATTCTTAACTTTGGTCTCTGCCGAAGTAGACGATTCTCGGGACTCAAATGGGGCAAATCTCTTCTGTGCTGAGGAGATAAAGGCACGTATGGCAGAGAATCGACGTGGTCGTTCTGCCCTCGGAATAGAAAACTCGTCGGATTGCGGAGTATACCGCATAAAGAACGCAGAATTTATTGAAGGGTATTTTGAACGAACCTCGAGAACAGCACCTTATAACAGGATACTCAATCTGTTGCTCGTTTCCTGTCTTATCCTCTCGGTTATCAACCCCGCCATTTCGATATGGCTCAACGGAGATGTCGCAGAAGCGGTGGGAGTTTACTTTATAACGGTCGCATACTGTATGCCACTTTCTACGTTGGTGTTCTCGTGTCTGCCTATGTTCTTGGCATCAAGAGAGCTTAACCGCCGTGGTTGCGGTATAATAGGAGATGCGTCGGCACAGGAATATTCGCAAAATAACGAATTTATATTTGACAGCAAGGAGCATATACACATTCGTCGCAACGATGAGTCGGGAAGCTTTGTACGTTTCTACGGAACAAAGGGCGAGGATATGCAGAGATATATGTACCTGACGAACAGATTCTTTGAAAGCATCGGCGTTTCGTTTGACACACTTATCGATACGTCGGGCGGCGATCTTGAGTATGCCTCGGAATACCGAAATACGAATATGAAGACAGATATAATCGAGGTCTCGGAGAACGGCATCGACGCTTATCTCAACTCCTCTGTGCATATCATTGCCGGAGACATATCGTATATGAAAAAGAAAGGGATAAGAGTTCCGCAGGAGAGTCTTGACCGCATAATTTTAAGACGTGACAATTGCAGTGTTATGTATGTTGCGTTTGATAACAAGCTCAAGATAAGATACGAGCTTACATACACCGTTATCGCAGAATTTGAGCGTATGGTAAGCAGACTTTCACGATACGGGGCGAGATTTTCTGTCCGTACCTACGACCCGAACATCAACAAACGCTTTTATAAAAAGATCCGTTCGGGCAAATCGTTCGGTATAGGCATAATAAAACCCGACAATCTTGAATACAACTGCGACAGGGTCGATTCGGGTATATTCGCCGTAGGGTCTGCGAGGAATATTGCTTATCCGTTGGAGTATTGCAATCTTGTTACCAAGGCTCAACGCAGGGGAAAGATCTTTAGGATCTTGGCAAGTGCGGCAAGTATGGCACTTACATGTTGGCTTACATGTATAGGACATCTTTGCAATTACGGATCTTTATTTATCGTTCTGCACCATATTGTGTGGGGAGCGGTTGCGGTATTTATGACATATAAGACCGTTGGGGATAACGGTAAACAAAAGAACAAAAAATAAGCTTCAAGGTCGACAGAACCGATAGTAAGTCTCTCTTCTTATCGTTATTTATCGGTTCTGTCGGATTTTTGCATGCCCGATCGAAAAACGGCGAAGGGTGTTGTATCGAGGATTTATTTGAAGTATTATGGAAAGGTATTGAATATCAATGAATGAAAACTATTCTTCAATATTGAAATTGGTCTCAAAGCCCGGCAGATATTGCGGTGGTGAGTACGGTTCGATCATTAAAGACAAGGAAAGCATAAAGGCAAGATTTGCATTTTGCTTTCCAGATTCTTATGAGATAGGTATGTCAAACCTCGGAGTCCGCATCCTATACGGAGCACTTAACGAGGAAAAAGATATATGGTGCGAGCGTGTATATGCCCCTTGGGTCGATATGGAGGAGAAGATGCGTACATACGACATTCCTCTTACTGCCCATGAGAGTGGAGATGCAGTTCGTGATTTTGATATCGTCGGATTTACGCTCCAATATGAGATGTGCTACACAAATGTTTTGAATATGCTCGATCTTATGAAAGTGCCGCTTCGCTCAGCCGACAGAGGAGAGGACGAGCCTATAATTATAGGTGGAGGTCCCTGTGCGTATAATCCCGAGCCGATAGCACCCTTCTTTGACGTTTTCAGCATAGGCGAGGGAGAAGAGGCATTGGTCGAGTTCACCAAGCTCTACATAAAAATGAAGGGCGACGGAACATATACAAGAGCGGCTTTCTTGCATGAGGTCGCACGCACGCTCGAGGGCTTTTACGTTCCGTCACTTTATGATGTCACATACAACGGAGACGGTACGATAAAAGAGTACAGACCGCTCTACGATGACATCCCAACAAAGGTAAAAAAGCGTATCATACGTGATATGGACAAAGCATATTTCCCCGAAAAGGTCGTTATGCCGTATATAGAGACGGTTCAGGACAGGATCATGCTCGAGGTATATCGAGGCTGCATCAGAGGTTGCCGATTCTGTCAGGCGGGTATGATATACCGTCCCGTTCGTGAAAAAACTCCCGATGTCCTCAACAGTCAGGCAAAGTGCCTTTACGAGTCAACGGGATATGAGGAGATCTCGATGACATCTCTCTCGATCAGCGATTATTCGAAGATCGACGAGCTTACGGACAAGCTCCTTGAATGGACGAATGACAATATGGTAAGCCTTTCGTTGCCGTCACTGCGTGCAGACAGCTTTACCAAAGAGCTTATGGATAAGGTCGCATCTGTACGCTCCTCATCGCTTACCTTTGCACCCGAGGCGGGAACGCAGAGATTACGTGATGTTATAAACAAAAACGTCACGGAGGAAGAGATCCTGCGTGCCGTTCACACCGCATTTGAGGTTGGAAAGAACTCGGTAAAGCTCTACTTTATGAACGGTCTGCCAACGGAAACATATTCGGACATAGAGGGGATCGCCGAGATAGCAAAGCACGTAATAGACGAATTTTACCGCACCGAAAACAGACCAAAAGGCAGACAGGTGGGCGTTACGGTGAGTGTTTCGTGCTTTGTCCCGAAACCCTTTACGCCTTTTCAGTGGGAAGCACAGGATACTATGGAGTCGCTTGCCGAAAAGCAGGAATATCTTAAAACAAAGATCACCGACAGACGTATCAAATACCATCATCACGATGCAAGAGTCTCAAGGATCGAGGCGGTTCTTGCAAGGGGCGACCGCAGACTTGCAGATTCACTTGAGCTTGCCTGCCGTCAGGGCTTTAAGTTTGATGCGTGGGACGAGTTTTTTGACTACGATAAGTGGCTCGCTGTCTTTGAAAAGAGCAATATAGACCCGTCCTTCTATGCTAACAGACAAATTGGACTTGACGAGGTTCTGCCGTGGGATATCATTGACTGCGGTGTTACAAAAGAGTTCTTTTTGCGTGAGCGTGCCGCTGCTTATGAGGGCAACACCACGCCCAACTGCCGTGAAAAATGCTCGGGTTGCGGAGCAAATAAGCTTGGAGGTGAACGCACATGGTGTCCAAATTCGAAAACCTGCCTGAAATGAAACCTTGTTATGCAAAAAAATATCTTCCGAAATTGCCTGCACCGATAACGGTTCGCATAAAATTTCGAAAGATCGGTTCGGCACAGTATATATCGCACCTTGATTTCCAAAAGTCGATCCACCGCATAGTTGCACGTGCGGGTATCCCCACATGGTACACGCAGGGCTTTAATCCGCACGCAAAGATCGCCTTCGGTCTGCCGCTTTCGGTAGGTGCACAGAGCGAGTGCGAGTATATGGATATAAGGATAGACAGAGAGATCTCGTGCGAAAAAATAAAGGAACAGCTTAACGCCGAGCTTACCGACGAATTGCGTGTCCTTGATGTTTACTTGCAGACCACAAAGTTTTGCGAGATCAAGTATGCGGCATATGAGATAAAGCTCAAGTGCGAGGGACTTTCAAAGAGCCTTGCCGAAAAAGCAGAGCAACTGTTTGAGGTTTCACCCCTGATAATGAAGAAACGTTCAAAATCGGGTGAAAAGGAAATAGATATAATACCCTTTATAAAGAGTATTTCGGCATCATACAGTGAAGATGACGGTATTATGTCAATGTCGGCGATATTGAGTGCAAACGATTCGGATTACCTTAATCCCGAATATTTGATAACTGCTATGAGAGACAGATTCTCACTCTTGTCGGGCGATCCCACAAAGGAATGGTACAGCATTACAAGAGTACGTATCCTGCGTGAAGATATGGAGGACTTCAGATAAAACTCAACGGTCGTTGCAAGTAACTTGCAACGACCGTTGAGTTTTGTTTTATGCTATTGAATTTAAGCAAGAGTGATATGGTAAGAATCAGAGTAGTATTCTCCCCAACGGTGCAGTAATTTGATTCCGCAGTACATAAGCGAAGCACCCGAATACGTTTCGTTGCTACCGTTTATTCTGTACTGTGCATCGGGAATAAGTCCACGGATCTTAACAAATGCAGGATAACGGTTTGCAACTGTACGGAGGTAAATATCAACGACCCATGCTTCAGAACCGTCTTCTCTTACAAACTCCCAGCATGCAAAAGGTTCTTTTACATCATAGGGGCTGGTAAGGCGGTAGTAATCACCGCTCATAACGAGGTCTGCAAGCTCTTTATAACGTGCGACCTGTTCGCTGATACCGACCTTTTCCTCATCTGTCATCTTGTTGATGTCAAGCTCTACGCCGTACATACCCGATGTTGCGAGATTGCCACGTGTTTTGAGCGATGTAACTCTTCCTGTTTGGTGGTTGGGAGACGCAGAAACGTGAGAAGCAACTGTGCAGGACGGGAATCCGAACGATGTACCGTACTGGATCTTTGTACGCTCAACGGGGTCTGTGTCATCGCTACACCATACCTGAGGCATATAGTAAAGCATACCGCAGTCGAAACGTCCGCCACCGCCGCTGCAACTCTCAAAGAGAATGTCGGGGAAGCGAGAAGTGAGCTTTTCGAGCATATCGTAAAGACCGAGAATGTATCTGTGATTGATCTCACCCTGTTTTTCTGCGGGGAAAGCATTGCTGTAAACGTCGCAGATGTGACGGTTGAAGTCCCACTTTACATATGATATGTCAGCACTTTCGAGTACCTTTATCAAACTGTTGAGAATATATTCACGAACGTCCTCACGTGCAAAGTCGAGAACGAGCTGAGTACGGCTTCTTACAGGGCCTCTGTTAGGCATCGTCAACGCCCAGTCGGGATGTGCACGGAAGAGGTCGCTGTCCTCTGAAATACATTCAGGCTCAAACCAAATACCGAATTTCATGCCTGTCGCTTTTATTCTTTCAGCAAGCTCGGAAAGAGTGCAACCAAGCTTCTTTTCGTTTACGACCCAGTCTCCGAGACCCGACGTGTCGGTGTCACGTTTGCCGAACCAACCGTCGTCCATAACGAACAATTCGATACCGAGCTTCGATGCGTCCTCAGCCATGGAAACGAGCTTGTCGCCCGTGAAGTCCATGTATGTGCCTTCCCAGTTGTTTATAAGAGAGGGACGGCGAGCGAGCTTGTATTTACCACGGCAAAGATTGTTTCTTATAGCTTTGTGGTAGTTGCGTGAAAGCTTGCCCAGACCTTCGTTTGAGAATGACATTGCAACCTCGGGAGTTTCAAATGTTTCTCCATCAGCCAAGATATAGCAGAAGTTTTCGGGGTTGATACCCATTACAACTCTTGTCTGACGCATCTGCTCATATTCAACTTCCCACAGGAAGTTTCCGCTATATACGAAGTTAAATCCATAGCACTCACCTGCTTCCTCTGTTGCGTCGTGAGAGCAGAGAATAGCGAAGGGGCTGAACTGGTGGCTCGATGCACCTCTGAGGCTTCCAACACTGCGTCTGCCGGGTTCAACTGTCTCACGGCAGAACTCACGTTCGCTTGTGTGACGGCCGTGGAAGGTAATGGTATCAAACTTACCGAACTGAATGTCGAGGTTCATACTGAGAGCTTTTTCAAGCTTGATCTCAGCACCCGATTTGTTTTCGATCACTGCATATCTTGTGATGATGTCATATTTGTCGATAACACCGTAGTAGAGGTGTACATATATGTCATAAACTCTGTCTTTAAGTGTTATTCTGAGCGTCTGTGCTTCGTCCTTATCGCCATAAAATGCGGGAAGTCCCTTGATTGAATATTTACCTTCGGTGATCTCGCTATCAACATAGCAAAGCTCAAGTCCACGGCTTCCGTCGGTGTTGCGAACGGCGATCATGGTAGTTCTGAAGTCTCCGCAACCGAAAGTACTGCATTCCTGAGGATAGGTGTCGGGAGAATAGTTCCATGAGGTTCTTGCTATATGAGAATGTCCCGAAAAAGAGGGAGCCGGGTATTCGATGATATATGACAGATCTCCATCGGGTACACGTTTTCCATAGTATGTATGAAGCAGTGTGCCATACCAATCGGCCTTCATTTGATACGTAGTATTTGCGGTGTGAATCGTAAATATCGTATTCTCGTGGTCGTTTTTGTAAGATGAAATCATTGCGTTTCTCCTTTTATATAATGTTTTTTGTTTTAAAAATGATTTTTAGGGGATAGATATTTAAAGTTTATTCTGAAAGCTGCATATCACCGGTCTTTATCCAACCGAGCTTACGCATTATCTCATTAAATATGATTGAAAAGATCGCAGGGAGTACAAAGCATATAAGTACAAGACCTACCCACATCAACGGACTTGACTCGGTACCGTCGATAACGCCGATAGGACCCACGAGTCCGCATGTACCCATGCCGGCTGAAACACCGCTGCACTTCAGCTTAAAGAGCATCGTTGAGAGAGGGCCAGTGACCGCCGAAGCCAAGGTGGGAGCGAGCCAAATGATCGGCTTCTTTATGATGTTTCCCATTTGGAGCATTGACGTTCCAAGTCCTTGTGAAACGATACCGCCCCATCTGTTCTCACGGAAGCTGATCACCGCAAAGCCTACCATTTGTGCACAGCAGCCTGCAACAGCCGCACCGCCCGCAAGCAACAGACCCTCTGAAGTTCCGTTAGCAATTGCCGCTTCAACAGCAGATGCCGAGAATATCATAGAGCAGATCGCCGCACTGGATATGGGAAGCGTGAGAATGATTCCGACAACGACCGAAACTACGATACCCATAAGCAGAGGCTGGAATGTGGTTGCCGTGGCAATGAACACGCCCAGATAATACATTGCATAGGAAACAATGGGGCAGAGCAGCCAGCTTGCTCCAAATCCTACAAGCAAAGTAACTACGGGAGTTACAAGAATGTCGACCTTTGTTTTTTTAGATACGAGCTGACCAATCTCGCAGGCGATTATTACAGCGAAGAACGCACCGGCAGGTCCGGCGGCGTAGAATATATTGCCCTCGCCGACATTTGCAGTTGCCGCCCATTTAACGATAGCACCGTTACCGGCAATAACTGCACCCATAGCATTTGACATTGCTCCTACTGCGGCACAGGAGAACATTACAAGAGGGTGAGAACCGAGCTTATGAGCGATGGCAACGCCTATTGCCATGCCTGTTGCGGCTTTGGCATAAGTAGCAATGGTGTTGAGAAAGTCGAGATGCGTGTAGTTGTAGATCGTTCCGAAGATCGTACCGATCAGAAGAGAAGCGAAGAGTCCGAGTGCCATAGCACCCATTGCGTCAATGAAATATTTTTTCAGATATTTTTTTACTATTGAGGCTTCTTTTGCGGTTTCCATTTTTCTTGAAGATCCTTTGCACTTTTATGTAATTTTTAAATTATAACTGTATTTGAAAAAAGCTCATATATGACGGGAATCAGCAAAGCCGGCAGCATATTTCCGACCTTTATTTTGTTGCCGAACACAAGATTGATGCCTATCGCAAATATCAGCACAGAACCTACCAAAGAGAGATTGGTTATAAGTGCCGCCGACATAAGACCGCCACCCAACGCAAAGAACAGTGTAAGGAGTCCTTGGTATATTCCCACTGTCAGGGCAGAGAAAGCAACGCCGATACCGTAGTTCGAGGCGAGAACAAGAGATATCACTCCGTCGAGTATTGATTTGATAAAGAGAGTTGTGGGATCATGCAAAGCCCCGTCGTAGAACGACCCCATGATAGCCATTGCCCCGATGCAGAAGATCAGGGAAGCTGAGACAAATCCCTCTGTAAAGTTAGAATTTCCCGATCTTGGTTTCACGGTTTTTTTCAGTTTTTCCCCGAGACGCTCAAGCAAGCCCTCGATGTTTATAAGCTCACCGATCACACCTCCGATAATTATCGAAAAGACCATAAGCATTATGCCGTTTGTCTCTATTTTGTTGGTGATCTCGTTTACCGATAAGGCGGCTTCAAGTACCCCTGATATTCCGATAAAAATTACGGCAAGACCGCACGCCTTTTTCATGGTTTCCTGAAATCTTTCTTTCAGTCCGCCCGAAAAAAGCATTCCTATGATCGAAGCCGCTATTACGGCGACGACATTTACTATTGTACCGATTCCGACCATTTCATTTTAATTCCGATTTCTGTTTTAATGATTGAAAAATTTTGTCAAAAAATTTTATCGTTTAATTGTACCACAAGAATTCAGTTATTTCAATACAAAATTGAATATTTCCAAAATAAAAAGCATACCTGTAAACCAAAATTTACAGGTATGCCCGAATACTATTGAAACCTTGATAAGATCTTAACATTTTTGTTCAGTTGAAACTCTATTGAATTTCAAAAAATCGTAGGATCTTTGTTTGGTTTTCTCTAGATTCTTGCCTTATAACAGGAATATCATTCGATCTTCATGCTATAAATGCCATAAGTTCTTTCTTTTACGAACTTATTTTGTTTTGAGAGAGTTCTCGTAGGACTCAATCATCTTCTTCATCGTGACACCCGTACGACCCTCAAGCTGCGGACACCGATCTGTGATTTGCAGAGAGGCTCTGTTTTTAAGCTTTTGCAGAAATTTCTCGGTGCTTTTGCCCGTAAATATCTTGATTTCCAGCTTCGCCGTCAGGGCCTGCGAGGACAGATCACCGTTGGTCAATGTGACGAAGATCTTGTCGATATATTGGG
The DNA here is from genome assembly GCA_017390195.1 of Clostridia bacterium. Lineage (GTDB taxonomy): Bacteria > Bacillota > Clostridia > Oscillospirales > CAG-272 > RGIG1023. The sequence goes on from JAFPCR010000054.1 coordinate 10,630, forward strand.
CTACAAATTCGTTTGATATAATGCCTGTGCTTGCATCCCTGACTGCCGCATCGAGTCTTGCTTTTATCTCAGTGATATGCTTGCGGTATTCCTCTTTGGTGAATAACTGTTCCTCAAGCTCTGCGAGTGTTCTTTGTGCTTCTTCTACCTCTCGGTCGCAGGTAGCGGTCATAGACTTGAAATTTGCCGTTGTAATAGCCCCCGTCGTTACAAGCTCCAATAGCTTGTTTTTCTTTTTGTCGGCAAGCTCAATGATACGCTTTTGTTCTTCTGTCTGCTTGGCACTTTCGTCGTCTGCTTCCATTGATCTGAACATTTCTTCATAGCTTTTCAGCAGAGCTTCAATTTCCACTCTCGTTTCGCTGAACACCTCGAACAGAACGGGCTTAATTTCGTCCTCGTATATCGGAAACGACGGGCAGGCATCCGCACCGTTATTGATTTTGTTGGAGCATACCCATTTGGAGTTCACCTTGCCGTCCTTGCTCTTGGACTCACGGCGGTAATATGCCGTACCGCAATGAGCACAGTACAGTTTGCCTGTAAGTAGATTGGCGTGGTTGCAGATACCTTGGCGGTTCTTTACATCCTCGCTTCTGCGGGTCAACACTTCATTTGCTTTATCCCATACTTCTTCGGATACAATTGCAGGGACGATCTCTCCGCTCTCGTCCTTGAACATTACCCACTCCTCGGGCGGCAGGAATTTCTGCTTCTTGGTGAACATATCCACGATACGCACCTTGTTACCAACGTAATATCCCTTGTACTTGGGATTGGAGATAATACCCGACATCGTGGTGTGAGCTATTTTGTTTTTGTTGTAATTACGGTAGCCTTGGTCGTAGAAAATCTTTTCAAGCTGCTTCATACTGTATTCGCCCGTGGCGTACAGACGGAACAGGTCACGCACCATTGGTGCTTGGCTTTCGTCAATGACAAGGCGTTTATCTTCTTTCCGATATCCGAAGATACGGCTATTGCCAAGCACCACGCTCGATCTGATTGCCTGCTGATGCCCGAATTTCACACGAGAGGACAGCTTTCGAAGCTCGTCCTGGGCGATTGAGGACATGATCGTGAGTCTAAGCTCGGCATCCTCGTCAAGCGTGTTGATGTTGTCGTTTTGGAAGAATACACCAACGCCCCATCCGAGCAGTTCTCTTGTATATTGCAGAGAGTCGAGGGTGTTACGGGCAAATCGGGATATTTCTTTTGTAATAATGAGGTCGAACGATCCTTCTTTTGCATCCGCAATCATCTCGTTAAAATGCTTTCGTTTTTTCGTGGAGATACCCGAGAGTCCCTCGTCAACATATCCTGGGATATAAGTCCATTTTTTATTTTTCTTTATAAAATCTTCGTAATACGCTATTTGGTTATCAAGCGAATTAAGCTGCTCGTCGGATTCCGAGGAAACACGAGCGTAAAATGTTACTCGAAGAGGAATATCGTATATCGATTTTGTTCGTAACAATGTTCTGATACCTAATATATCCATATCGTCATCCTTTCCAAAAGTTCGTTATATCATCATCTATAGAGCTAATTATATCATAATCGACTTCAACTTGCAATAAAAACTTGAAAACTACCAAAATATTTATGTATCGGAAGTACCTTTCGGTAGCTTCCGAGGAGAGCATACTCATCTTGTACACTTTTCGGTAGAGCGTTTCGATTTTCTTATGGCAATCAGCTCGGTCATTTTATTATATTCCTTTTCGGAAATTGTGCCGTGTTCAAAGAGATAACGGTTGAAATAATTTAACCATATGTCTTCTGCCATACGCTTTTCACGTTCTTCTCGCTTTAAAGCTTTTCCCATTCAATTAC
>JAFPCR010000055.1 GCA_017390195.1 Clostridia bacterium
ACGATACGCAGTTAATAATTTGAAGCTTTGAAATGATAAAAGGGAACAAGCCCCAACAGCAGATCAATAGATATGCTGTCGGGGCTTGCTTTATCCAATATTAATTGAATTAAGCAACTTTGGGAGTACCTTTTTCAATGAGAAGGTTTTTAAGTAAGTGTGGTTAGGTGTTCGATTATTCGGCAAGAACGTACTTTTCAAGAAGGAAGTTTGAATAGTACGCATTGCTTGTTCCGTAAGCAACACCGCCCCAGCTCTTATAGAAAGCAACGGTTACATCGGTGAATTCTTTGTTCTCAAGCTCAACTTCGGAAGTGGTTTCTCCGTTCCAAAGCTCCCATTCGATTGCACCGAAGGTGTCGTTTGTTATCGAAACGAGTCCGTCCTTGCAGTCAATGGTCCATGTACCGTTCATATATGCGAGGATATCATCGTTTACAGAGCCGTTATGTGCCCAAACGTCTGTGTAGCATTCCGCAACGATATCACCGTCTGCTGTGTAGTCGTCAAAGCCTATCACAGGCTCGAAGCTTTCGTAGATCTGCAAAACTACGGGAGCTGCACCGTTATAATATTCATGGAAAGCATTCTTCATAACAAAAGCAAACTCTCCTACACCGATTATGTAACTATTGCTCCAGTATCCGCAATCAGATGCGACTGTTGAGTTAATAGCTGTCTTAACTGTAAGTTTGAATCCATAGTCAAGTGTTTGAAGCTCATTGAGTGTAGCGGTAAATCTCGATTTACCTGTTGCCACAATATTTCCGTTTGCATCGATAAACGGAGCGGGATTTCCTTCGTCCGCAGGAGGAGTAGATCCGTTCATGTTGACCTCTGAGTAATCAAAGCTCCAATCATCAGCTACAAAACCGTTTACGACAGTCTCTGCCTTGAGATTAAGAGTTTCTCTGGGAGTCTCGGGATCGGTCTCGGTCTGAGATTCAGTCTCTGACTCAGTCTCGTTCGACTCAGTCTCGTTCGACTCGGTCTCGTTCGATTCGGTCTCATTCGACTCAGTCTCATTCGACTCAGTTTCGCTCGACTCAGTCTCGTTTGATTCGGTTTCTTTCTTTGACTCGGTCTCAGTCTCTGTTACTCCACCGCCGCAAGATGCAAAAACTGCAACGAGCATGCAGAGGACGCAAAGAAGAGAGATGAGCTTGATAAGGTTTTTGTTCACAATTACTACCCCTTCATAAATGTTTTTTTGTTAAAGTTTTCAATATGTTTACTAAACTTCACAATATTGTACTTACATTATAACGTGTTTTGGTAAGATGTCAATACTAAAATTTGTTTTTTAAAATGATATCACTCTTTTTAAATGAAGAAAACGGTGTTTATAAAATTTTTCAAAAACATATTGACAATCGAATCGATATGTGCTATCATATAAACGCTTTAGTAAAGCAGAGTGCAACAGTGATGTGAGAACACAGCAGATGATGCACGAAAAAGACAATATAATTTAAATGAAAGCGAAAGAAATGCTTTTCGTTTCAGAAAGGGATCTAAAATCATGAAAAAACTTATTTCACTTATCCTTGCGGGACTTTTCGTTGTAATGGTTCTCGCATCCTGTGGAGGCTCAAACACGATCAATTACACAGCGGCAGAGGATCAGCTCACCGCATTGCGTGACGTCAAGGCAAACAACAGCGACATAGCAGTTATGGACAGCGTTATGGCAAACTTCTACTGCGAAGGTAGCACGTTCGGTGACCTTATGGTTCTTGGCGGCGACGACTTCAAGTTTGATTCCGAATACTATGCGATCGGATTCAGAAAAGGCAGTAACGCAGTTGATTACATAAACTATGCTCTGTATGTTCTCTCCGAGAACGGCAAATATGCAGAGATCGGTGAAAAATACGGACTCACTGATACTCTCTGTGAGATCGAGTCTTGCAGTATGCCCGAGGATCAAGCAGATTCGGACTATGCTTATATTAAAGGAAAAGGCGAGATCGTTATCGGTTACACCGTATTCGAGCCTATCGCATACAAAGACGGCGATGATCTTGTAGGCTTTGATATCGATCTTGCAAAAGAAGTTGCAGATATTCTTGATATTGAGGTTAAGTTTGAAGTTATCAACTGGAACTCAAAAGAACAGGAGCTTAACGCAAAGAACATCGACTGCATTTGGAACGGATTTACATACACCGAGGAGAGAGCAGAGAACATTTCTTTCTCTAAGTTCTACATGGAGAACAGACAGGTCATGGTTATCAGAGAAGCAGACGCAGATAAGTATGCAACATATGCAAGCATGAAGAATGCGGCATTTGCGGCAGAGGGCGGTTCGGCAGGCGAAAAGCTTGTAAAGGGAACGATCCAGAAAAACATCTTCGGCTGATATAAGCTAAACAAATTATAAATAGCTCCGTGTCAAAAAATCACGTCACGGGCAGCACAGATCGACCGTATCAAAAGGCGGTCGGTTTTGTGCTTTGACGAGCTTGAATCTCAAGCTTCAACGAACATTATTTAAGCCGCATGGCGGTGTTTGGAGAGAAAAATGGAAGGATTTTTATCAGATTTTTTACGGCTGCTCGGAGCTTTTTCACAGTCGCTTATCATATTTTCCTTTACTTTGGTAATAGCGATCCCCCTCGGAGTCATTATCTGCTCGGGTTCGATGTCAAAGGTCAAGGTATTAAGAGCGATCGTGCGTGGCTTTATAGCGATAATACGAGGAACTCCGCTTATGCTGCAGCTCATTCTCGTATGCTACGGACCGAGTATGATCTTTAGCGGATTCAGTTGGAGAGTGGCACTCGGACAGTTTGAATATTGGCGTATCGTCATAGCTATAATGACGTTTGGAGTAAACTACGCCTGTTATTTCAGCGAGATATTCAGAGGCGGTATACTCAGTATTCCGCAGGGGCAGACCGAGGCAGGCAAGGTGCTTGGATTTACAAAGACACAGATATTTTTTAAGGTCACATTGCTTCAGGTCATCAATAGGATAGTACCCCCGATGTCAAATGAGATCATCACGCTCGTCAAGGATACCTCTTTGGCACAGATCATCATGGTCGCAGAGCTTACATACACGACAAACGAGATGTCGAGGACATCAGGCGGCTCGCTTTGGCCTCTGTTGGCGGCGGGAGCGTTCTATTTCTGCTTCAACGCAATAGTTACGGTTATTCTCTCCAAGCTCGAGAAAAAACTCAGTTATATCAAGGCTTAACGGGTGGATTATGGCATATTTTGAGATTAAAGATTTTAGAAAAAGCTTCGGCAACACCGAGGTCTTGCGTGGAATAGATTTTTCCATGGAGAAGGGCGAGGTCGTGTCGATCATAGGCTCGTCGGGAAGCGGAAAAACGACCCTGCTACGCTGTATCAATCTTATCGAACAGGCTGATGTAGGAACTATGACGCTCGGAGGCGAGATGCTTTTTGACGGCAAACAGGGTAAGCAAAAGGAAAAGGATCTGCGATATAAGCGTATGCAGCTCGGACTTGTTTTCCAAAGCTTCAATCTTTTTCCGCAATATACCGTTCTCAAGAACGTAATGCTCGCTCCTATGCTCCATAATAAAGAGATCGCAAAGAGCAAGCAGGAGTTGCGTATGCTCAACGAAAAGTCTGAGGCAGATGCACGTGAGCTTATAGAGCAGATAGGACTTACCGAGAAGATAGACTTTTATCCGTCACAGCTTTCGGGCGGACAGCAGCAGAGAGTTGCGATAGCGAGAGCGTTGGCGATAAATCCGGGTGTGCTTTGCTTTGACGAGCCGACCTCCGCACTCGATCCCGAGCTTACACGTGAGGTGTTAAAGGTCATTCTTGACCTCAAACGTCGAGGAAGAACGATGATAGTCGTTACACACGAAATGGAATTTGCACGTAAGGTATCGAGCAAGGTAATATTCATGGCAAACGGAGTTATCGAGGAAGAAGGGCACCCTGAGGAGCTTTTTGAAAATCCGAAGAGTCCTATACTGAAAAATTTCCTGTTATCTTCAAAAGAAGGCTTTGACGGTGAAGTTGATCTGAGCAAATAACTAAATAATAAAAACAAGGGGCTGAGTTTATTTGTTACTCAGCCCCTTTTTGCGTTTGTAAAGGTTGCTTGATAAGCCTCTCAACTAATACAAAGTGATCAAAGCTTGAGGCTTGATCTACCGCATCAAAGTCGGTTAAATTTTTTGTGCTATCGATGGATTTTATGTTGGTTTTTCAATAACTGCGTATCGGAATAGACTCGTCGTCTTTGCCCTTTTTGATCGAGCGGACAGTGGCAAAATAGCTGTATGTGTCATTGACCTTGATCTTTACACGGTCGCCCACCTTGTGACCGAGCAACGCACGTCCTATCGGGGAATCCTTGCTGACAAGTCCCGCAAGGGTGTTTTGGCGAAGTGTTGTGACGATCTGTATCGTTTCGACCTCTCCCTCGTCCTCCATAAACAGCTCGACTGTATCAAAAAGCCCTATTTTTCCGTCCTCGGAGCGAACGTCGATGATCTTTGCGGTGTCTATCATGGCTTTGAGATAGCGTATGCGACTTTCGTTCTTGTTTTTTTCGGACTTTGCTATCTTGTATTCGGCGTTTTCGCTCAGATCGCCGTATTCACGTGTCCTCTTTACCTCTTCGAGAAGCTGAGGGCGGAGAGTGTTTACACGGTAATCTATCTCGTCCTGCATTTTTTTAATATCGACCTTTGTAAGTTCGTTGTGCATAAATGAACCTCCGTAACGAAAGCACCGCACAGAAAGCTGTGTCGGTGAATTTTTATGTTATGCCCTCAAAGAGCCTGTCTATAAGCTCTCTGTCTCCGAGTCCCGACGAAAATGCGGTGGCACTTCCGCAGGCACTGCCGAGCCTTTGTGAAAATTTATAGTCTCCCGTTTGCAGATATCCTGCGATAAAGCCTGCGACCATTGAATCACCCGCACCTACCGAGTTTACGGTCTTTCCGATACAGGCAGGCAGTTTGGTGATATTTCGGTTTTCGTCCAGCAGAAAAGAACCGTCACCTGCGAGCGAAACGAGAACATTTTTTGCCCCCATTTCCATGAGCTTTTTGGCATATTCGGTTATCATTTCGTCGGTTTCGGGAAATTTGCCGAAGATCTCCGCAAGCTCGTCTCTGTTTGGCTTTATGAGAAAGGGTCTGTATTTGAGCAGCTTTAAAAGCGACTCGCCTGTAGTATCGACAACGAGAAGAAGCTTTTTGCAAGCAAGGCTTTTGCATATCTCGTCGTAGATGTTGTAGGAGGGATCTTCTGCTTTCGGAGTGCTTCCCGAAAGCACGAGAATGTCTCCGTCCTGGAGCTGATCTAATTTTGAAAGTAGCTCGGATATAGCTTTTTTGTTTACCTTAGGACCGCTTCCGTTTATCTCGGATTCGGTCGTTTTATCGGGGTGGTCGCCACATGATCTTATCTTTACGTTTATCCTCGAAGCACCGTCCGTAAGATAAACAAAGTCGGTCTCGACTCCCTCTGACCGAACGCCATCGTCGATGGCTTTTCCTGTAAAGCCCGCACAGAAGCCGAGAGCCTTTGACTTGACTCCGAGCCTGTTCAGCATAAGTGAAACGTTTATTCCTTTGCCCCCGAAATAGATCTCTTCATGGCTTGAGCGGTTGACTTTGCCTGAAGCGAGTCCGTCCACTGTCATTACGTAATCTATTGAGGGATTGAGTGTAAGTGTGTATATCATGGCGTATCAGTCGGCAAAAAGCTCGGTCGACAGATATCTGTCGCCTGTGTCGGGGAGGAGAACCACTATGCTCTTGCCCTCGTTTTCTTTGCGTTTTGCGATCTCGATTGCCGCACAGAGTGCCGCTCCCGACGAGATGCCTACAAGGAATCCCTCACTTTTTCCGACGAGCCTGCCGAATTTGAGAGCATCCTCGTCACGAACAGTAATGATCTCGTCGTAGATCTCGGTATCAAGCACCTTCGGAACAAAGCCCGCACCGATGCCCTGAATTTTGTGTGTACCCGAAATTCCCTTGGAGAGAACAGCAGATGAGGCAGGCTCTACGGCAATTATTTTTATGTTGTCGTTTTTGAATTTAAGGAAGCGTCCGACACCTGTCAGAGTTCCGCCTGTTCCGACACCTGCCACAAAATAATCGATATTTCCGTCGGTGTCCTCATAGATCTCAGGACCTGTTGTCTCCATGTGTGCAGCAGGGTTAGCGGGATTTGAGAACTGTCCTGCGATAAAGGAGTTGGGGATCTCCTTTGCCAATTCCTCCGCCTTTTCGATAGCACCGAGCATACCTTTTTTTGCGTCGGTGAGAACCAACTCCGCACCGTATGCTTTCATTATCTGACGGCGTTCGATCGACATACTTTCGGGCATTACGATGATCAGCCTGTACCCACGGACAGCACAAACAAGGGCGAGTCCTATGCCGGTATTTCCTGAGGTAGGTTCGATCACCACCGAGCCCTGTCTGAGCTTTCCGCTCGATTCGGCGTCGTCGATTATCTTTTTTGCGACACGATCCTTTACAGAGCCTGCCGGATTGAGATATTCGAGCTTTGCGAGAAGTCGTGCTTTGAGCCTCAGAGCCTTTTCAATATTTGTAAGCTCAAGGAGTGGAGTTTTTCCTATAAGCTGATCGACAGATGTGTAGATCTTTGACATAATGCCTCCGTTTGATGATCTTTTGAATTACTGCTTGGGCTGTTTTTCAGCCGTATCTGCGAGCTTGGTAGCACCAAAGGCAACGAGCTTATGAACGATGACAGAGCCGATGCTGTTTCCGAGAACGATGATCAAAAGCACGAGCCAGGCGTAAGCACCGCTTCCCGCAAAATAGAATGCGTCTGCGACACAGTGTTCCGCACCGCTTACGACGAACGTCGCAACGGGGAAAACGACCGAAAGTATCTGACGTGTGCGTTTCCAGCCCTCAACTGCCGCATAGATAAGTGCTCCGCAGATAAGTGCGTCGACAAAGACGGTATAAAGAGGCTTTGCGAGCTTGACAGCGGCAACGGCAGAGACGTTGACCGAGCCGAATGCAAAATAGATCTTTCCGAACAAAAATGCAACGAGAATATTTACGGCGAGCATAATAATAAGATTCGGTATCATGCTCTTTTTTATGTATGCTATCTTACCTGTATAGAGGTCGGATTCAAGCACAAGCACTCCGATAAGACCTACGGAGAACATAACTGCACCCGTCAGACCGCCTCCGCTTGCTACATTCGCTATGCAGGCGATCGAGATAAAGATTGCAGCAACGGAGGCACGTGTTGTTTTGGCAAAGAACATCTTGAATTTTTCCATAATTTAAACCTCTTGCAAAAATGTTTTCGACTTGTGTCATTTTTTAGATTATACGACAATTGTTCTGTTCCGTCAATACATTTTTTCGTTCATGTCGGTGAAAATTGTCTTGGCAAGTCGATTTTCGAGAGTTGAAAAAAAGCAGAAAAGAGTTAACGAAATTTTAAAAAACGAACAGTCTAAAAAGGTCAAAATATACTTGACAAGATATAATTTATTTGATATAATTTAAAAGTAATATTGATAGGGATTCGGTGACTGACGGATTATCGCAGGGTACTGCGGAGGAGCCGAAGACTGCTAAAGCCGACCGTCTGGGCATACTGATTCTTGCGGAATCGGTGTGCCGATTTTTGTTTATGTGGCAGCCCCCGATATTTACGGTATTCAAGCTACTTTATATGGCATCGAAATTTTTTATATGAAGAGGTATAAAAACATGAAAAAAGTCGGTATTGTTATGGGAAGCGACAGCGATCTGCCTGTTCTCGAATCAACCATGAAAACGCTAAAGACCTTCGGCGTTCCGTATGAGACACACGTTTACTCGGCACACAGAACACCTGCTGAGGCGATCTCTTTTGCCTGCAATGCAAAGGAAAACGGATTCGGTGTTATCATAGCGGCGGCGGGAATGGCGGCACATCTTGGCGGAGTCCTTGCGGCAAACACTACATTGCCTGTTATAGGAATACCGTGCAAATCAAGCGTGCTTGACGGCATGGACGCACTTTTGGCAACGGTTCAGATGCCCTCGGGAATTCCGGTCGCTACCGTTGCGATAAACGGCGGAACGAATGCGGCACTTCTCGCAATAGAGATGCTTGCCATCTCTGACGAAGCACTTGCCGAAAAGCTGGCAGACAAGCGTAAAGCCGATGCTGAAGCTGTTCTTGCAAAGAATGCGGCAGTCGAAGAAAAATACAACTGAAATCCAATTTTTAAAGCTTTAACTAAAATATAAAATCAAAGGGGAATAAAATTATGAAACTCGTTTACACAGGAAAAACAAAAGATGTATATGCACTCGATAACGGCAACTATCTCTTGAAGTTTAAGGACGACTGCACAGGAAAAGACGGCGTATTCGATCCGGGCGAAAACTCTGTAGGACTTACCATTGAGGGAGTAGGCGATGTCAACTTGAAGATGTCGATATACTTCTTTGAAAAGGTCAATGCCGCAGGCATAAAGACTCACTACGTAAGTGCAGACCTCGCTAACACAACGATGGAGGTTCTTCCCGCAAAGGTGTTCGGCAAGGGTCTTGAGGTTATTTGCCGTCACAAGGCTGTAGGAAGCTTCTTCCGCAGATACAGCGACTATATTGAAGAGGGTGCGGATCTCCCCGCATATGTTGAGACAACATTCAAGAACGACGAAAAGGGCGATCCGCTCGTAACAAAGGACGGACTTGTTGACCTCGGTGTTATGACAGACAAGCAGTACGAGGATATAAAGGCAATGACTCAGAAGATCACACAGATCGTTGCTGATGACCTCAAGGAAAAGGGACTCGTTCTTTATGATATCAAGTTCGAATTCGGTTACGATCCCGATGGCAATGTAATGCTTATCGACGAGATCGCTTCGGGCAATATGCGTGTATATAAGGACGGAAAATACATCGATCCCATGACACTTTCCGAGTGCTTTTTCGCTTGATTTATAAGCAAACAGGATTTTTACAGGCAAATAGAAAGGCGATAAAAACAGATTATGGGTGGTTTTTTTGGAGCAGTAGGAAGATCGGATGTTATGTCCGATGTGTTCTTCGGCGTAGATTACCATTCCCACTTGGGTACGAAGAGTGCGGGACTTGCCGCATATGATGCCAAGCTGGGACTTCAGCGTAAGATCCACAATATCTTGAATTCACCGTTCCGTACAAAGTTCGAGAACATTTTCGACGAGATGAGGGGAACGTCGGCGATCGGATGTATAAACGATACCGATCCACAGCCGCTTTTGGTGCGTTCGAGACTTGGTAGATACGCTATCTGCTTTATAGGTGTTATCAACAACGCAGAGGAGCTTATAGACAAATTGCTGACAACGACAGGCAATACGTTTAACAGCAAGAGTGGCGGATCGGTGAACACGACCGAGCTGCTGGCGACACTGATCGACCGAGAAAATTCTTTCGTTGACGGAATAAAGGCGGCTTGGGAGCAGATCGATGGTACGGCGTGCGTGTTGATCCTGAAAGAAAACGGAAATATCATTGCCGCACGTGACAAGGCAGGAAAGCTGCCGATCCACATAGGCAAGAGTGAAGAGGGGTACAGTGCTTCTTTTGAGGCATTTGCGTACCGCAAGCTCGGATATAACGATGAATACGAGCTTGGACCCGGTGAGATAGTAGAGCTTACCGCCGACTCTATGACGGTCTTGAAGGAACGTGAAAAAGAAATGAAGATGTGCTCGTTCCTTTGGTCATATTACGGCTATCCTACCTCAAACTATGAGGGTGTAAACGTAGAGGCAATGAGATACAGAAACGGTGAGATAATGGCGGAGAATGACCGCAATGCGGGCAGACTTCCGAATGTTGATTCGGTAGCAGGAGTACCCGATTCGGGAACCCCCCATGCTATCGGATATGCAAACAACAGCCATATTCCGTTTGCAAGACCCTTCATAAAATACACTCCCACATGGCCGAGAAGCTTTATGCCGGCAAACCAAAAGGATCGTGCAAAGGTTGCCAAAATGAAGCTCATTCCTGTAGACGAATTGATATGCGACAAGGAATTGCTATTTGTCGATGACTCGATAGTACGTGGAACACAGTTGCGTGAAACGGTCGAATTTCTTTACAGCTGCGGTGCAAAGAAGGTGCATATGCGTTCTGCTTGCCCGCCTATAATGTTCGGCTGTAAATATCTCAATTTCTCACGTGCAACGAACGATATGGAACTGATCACACGCTCGGTCATCTATGAGCTTGAAGGCGAAGAGGGCTTTGAGCATATCGACGAATACATGGATTCACAGACAGAGCGTGGAAAAAAGATGCGTGATACCATATGTAAGAAATTCCATTTTGAATCCCTTGAATATCAGACGCTCGACGGACTTTTGAAGGCTATCGGAATAGAGCCTTGCAAATTATGTACTTACTGTTGGAACGGAAAGGAATAAAATTATGAGTAACATTTCCAAATCGGAATCTTACGCTGCTGCGGGCGTTGATATAACTGCAGGCTACCGTGCGGTTGAACTTATGAAAAAGCACATCGCACGCACCAAGAACGAGGGTTGCCTTGACGATGTAGGCGGATTTGGCGGATGCTTCGGTCTGAATATCGGCGGCATGGAGGAGCCTGTTTTGGTCTCGGGTACAGACGGATGCGGTACTAAGGTCAAGATGGCTATTTTGATGGACAAGCATGATACTATCGGTGTAGATGCCGTTGCAATGTGTGTCAATGACATCATATGCTGCGGAGCAAAGCCTTTGTTCTTCCTTGACTATATCGCTTGCGGTAAGAACATTCCCGAGAAGATCGCCGCTATCGTTTCAGGTGTTGCAGAGGGCTGTGTACAGTCGGGTGCGGCACTTATCGGCGGAGAGACTGCAGAGCATCCCGGAATGATGCCGACAGAAGAGTACGATCTGGCGGGCTTTGCCGTCGGTATCGTTGATAAGAAAAAGATACTTGACAACACTAAGATGGCAGAGGGCGATGTAGTTATCGCACTTGCGTCGAGCGGTGTACATTCAAACGGATTTTCTCTTTGCCGTAAGGTCTTTGAGATAGACAAGAACCCCGACAGCCTCTATGTTCCTTGTGAGGCTTTGGGTAGAAAGAGCATTGCCGAGACACTTCTCACACCTACCAAAATATATGTAAAGTCTGTGCTTGCATTGCTTGAAAAGGTAGATGTAAAGGGCATCTCGCACATCACAGGCGGCGGATTCTACGAGAATATTCCGAGAAGTATTCCGAAGGGTCTGTGTGCAAAGATCGAAAAGAGTGCAGTAAAGGTACTTCCGATATTCGATCTTATCGCATCGGTCGGCAACATCCCCGAGCGTGATATGTTCAATACATACAATATGGGTGTCGGAATGAGCATAGTAGTTCCCGCAAACGAAGTTGATACTGCTCTTGAGATCCTCCGTGCAAACGGTGAGGACGCATATGTGATCGGCGAGATCGTCAAGGGCGACGAAGGCGTGGTACTTTGCTGATGAAAAAAGCAAGGATAGCAGTGTTGGTATCGGGCGGTGGCACGAATCTTCAGGCACTGATAGATGCAGAGAAACGCAACGAGCTTGGAAACGGCGAGATAGTGCTGGTCATTGCCTCAAAGCCCGATGTTTATGCACTCGAGAGAGCTGCAAAGGCAGGGATCGAGGGCAGGGTCATCGCACGTCGTGATTATGACGACGTTGCTTCATACTCAAAGGCACTTGCCGACAGCATGACGGAGGCAGAGATAGACCTTGTCGTGCTTGCGGGATTCCTCACTATCATTGACGAGCAGGTATACAATGCCTTCCCGAACAGAATTTTAAATGTACACCCCGCACTTATCCCCTCGTTCTGCGGGAAGGGATTTTACGGACTGCATGTTCATGAGGCGGCACTCGAAAAGGGTGTAAAGGTCTCGGGAGCAACGGTTCATATAGTGACCCCCGAATGTGACGCAGGACCTATCGTTCTGCAAAAAGCGGTTGAAGTCAAGGAGGGGGACACCCCCGAAGCCTTGCAGAGACGCATTATGGAAGAGGCTGAGTGGAAGATACTGCCGCAGGCGGTGAGACTCTTCTGCGACGGCAAGATAAGCGTTGAGGGCAATACTGTACATATAAAATAATTTTTAGAAAATCTGTATTGAAACAAATAAGATATTAAACTGAAAGGTCAAAAAAATGGCACTTTATGATTTGAAAAAGCTTTTGAGCGAGAATACATACCCCGGAAGAGGTATCGTTATCGGTCAGTCGGCAGACGGAAAGAGTGCGTTGATCGCATACTTTATCATGGGACGAAGCGTCAACAGCCGTAACCGTGTTTTTGAGATGCACGAGAACGGTATGAGAACGAAGGCATATGATGAGAGCAAGCTGACAGACCCTCATCTTATCATCTACAATCCCTATCTTTTCATGAATAGCATCGATATCATTACAAACGGGGACCAGACCGACACGATATATAACTACATCAAGGAAAACGGAGAAGACGGCTTTGCCTTTGAAAAGGCTCTGCATCTTCGTGAGTTTGAGGACGACGCTCCCAACTTTACCCCAAGAATCTCGGGTATACTTAATTATGCACCCGTCGGCACATTCCATTACAAGATGTCGATACTTAAGAGTGCGAACGGTGACGGCTCGGTCTGCAACAGATTTTTCTACAGCTACACGCCCAGAGCCGGCTACGGTCATTTCATTCACACATACAAGTGTGACGGAAATCCCATTCCTTCGTTCTACGGCGAGCCTGAAGAGGTCGAGCTGCCTAACACGGCAGAGGAGCTGGCAGAGCTTTGCTGGAGTAATTTGAACGAGGACAACAAGGTGTCACTCTTTGTCCGTCAGATACCCCTTGACGGAGGCAACCCTACCGAAATTATCATCAATAAAAATAAGCAAGCTGAAAGGATTTCCAAAAATGAAAGAATTTGAATTGAAATACGGTTGCAACCCCAACCAGAAGCCTGCAAAAATATTTATGAGCAACGGTGCTGATCTTCCGATCGAGATATTGAGCGGCAGACCCGGATTTATAAACTTCCTTGATGCCTTCAACTCATGGCAGCTCGTAAAGGAATTGAAGGATATCTTGGGACTTCCCGCAGTTGCATCCTTCAAGCACGTCAGCCCCACATCTGCGGCTGTCGGAAATCCTCTGCCCGAAAAGCTCAAAAAGGCTTGCTTTGCAGACGATATAGAAGGTCTTGACGAGTCCCCCTTGGCTTGTGCTTACGCAAGAGCAAGAGGTACGGACAGAATGTGCTCCTTCGGTGACTGGGTCGCACTCTCTGATGTTTGCGACGTGACCACCGCAAAGCTGATAAAGCGTGAGGTCTCCGACGGAGTTATCGCTCCCGGATACGAGCCTGAGGCTCTTGAGATACTCAAGTCAAAGCGTAACGGCAATTACAATATCGTAAAGATCGACGCAGACTACGTTCCCGAAGAGATCGAATACAAGCAGGTATTCGGCATTACGTTCGAGCAGGGAAGAAACAATTTTAAGATCGACCGTGAGCTGCTCTCGAACATCGTTACCGAAAACAAGGATCTCCCCGAAAGTGCGGTAAGAGATCTTATCATAGCACTTATTACACTTAAATACACACAGTCGAACTCGGTATGCTACGCAATAGACGGACAGGCTATCGGAGTAGGAGCAGGTCAGCAGTCGAGAATACACTGCACGAGACTTGCGGGTACAAAGGCAGATACTTGGTTGCTCCGTCAGCATGACAAGGTGCTTTCGCTTCCTTTCCTTGACACGCTCGGCAGACCCGAAAGAGACAATGTAATCGACGGATATATAAATAAGAATGAAGAAGACGTATGTGCAGAAGGAAACTGGCAGAAGTATTTCTCACGCCGTCCCGAGCCCCTGACAGACGAGGAGGCTAAGGCATATCTTGCGACTATCGACGGTGTTGCACTCGGCTCAGACGCATTCTTCCCGTTTTCGGATAACATCGAAAGAGCAAAGAGAAGCGGTGTAAAATACATCGCAGAGCCAGGTGGCTCGATCCGTGATGATCTGGTCATCGATTGCTGCAACAAATATGAGATGGTCATGGCATTTACAGGCATGAGACTTTTCCATCATTGAGAGGTATTTATTAAATGAAGATTACGGTAGTTGGAAGCGGCGGCAGAGAACATGCCATTATCAAAAAGATCAAGGAAAATCCTGAAGTGACCGAGATCTTTGCACTTCCCGGAAACGGCGGTATTGCAAAGGATGCGACCTGCGTTTCGATCGATGCAAAGGATATAGACGGTATCGTTAAATTTGCTGTTGAAAACGAAATAGACTACGCTGTCGTTGCACCCGACGATCCGTTGGTGCTTGGTTGCGTCGATGCTCTTGAAGCAAAGGGAATACCCTGCTTCGGCCCTCGTGCCAATGCGGCGATAATCGAGGGAAGTAAGGTCTTTTCCAAGAATCTTATGAAAAAGTACAACATTCCCACCGCAAGCTATGAGGTATTCGACAATGCAGAGGATGCACTTGCATACCTTGAAAATGCACCTATTCCGACCGTTATAAAGGCGGACGGACTTGCACTCGGCAAGGGAGTTATCATTGCCGAAACAAGAGAGGATGCACTTGCGGCGGTAAAGGAAATAATGAATGACAAAAAATTCGGCAAGAGCGGTGACAGGATCGTTATTGAAGAATTTTTGACAGGACCGGAGGTCTCGGTGCTTGCGTTTACAGACGGTATCTGCGTAAAGCCTATGGTCTCGTCTATGGATCACAAGAGAGCACTTGACGGAGACAACGGACTCAACACAGGAGGAATGGGAACGGTCGCACCTAACCCATACTACACCGATGAGATCGCAGAAGAGTGTATGAAGAAGATATTCGTTCCCACGATCGAGGCGATGAACAAAGAGGGCAGAACGTTTAAGGGCTGTCTCTACTTCGGACTTATGCTCACGCCGAACGGACCGAAGGTCATCGAGTACAACTGCCGTTTCGGAGATCCCGAAACACAGGTAGTGCTTCCGTTGCTCGAAAGTGACCTGCTCACCGTTATGCAGGCGGTCACGAACTCGACACTTTCCGACTGCCCCGTTAAATTCGGAGACAAGAACGCTTGCTGTGTTATTATGGCATCAGAGGGATACCCGCTTTCTTACGAAAAGGGATATCCGATCACGATCCCGAGCGAGCTTGAATCTACGGTATATGTTGCCGGAGCGGCACTCAAGGACGGTGTGCTTTGCACATCGGGCGGACGTGTTCTCGGTGTTACAGCAATTGCCGACACTATGAGAGAGGCGGTCGACGGAGCATACAAAAAGGTCGAGAACATTCACTTCGGTAACGCATATTACAGACACGACATAGGCAAAAAAGCACTTATGGCAAAGGAGGGCTGATCTCTATGGTATATAGAGTTTATGTAGAAAAAAAGAAAGGTCTTGCAAACGAGGCGAAGGCTCTGCTTTCAGATTTTAAGACGCTTTTGGGAATCAAGGGTCTTGAAGATATAAGAGTAATAAACAGATACGATGCCGAAAACATCACCGAGGAGCTTTTTGCATATGCAAAAAAGACGGTTTTTTCGGAGCCTCAGCTTGACGTAACATTTGATGAGCTTGACATATCGGGAGCATCGTATTGCTTTGCCACAGAATATCTCCCCGGACAGTTCGACCAGCGTGCAGACAGTGCATCGCAGTGTATACAGATAATATCTCAGGGCGAGCGTCCGCTCATCCGTACAGCCAAGGTATATCTTATATACGGAGATATTTCAAGTGCCGAATTTGAAAAGATAAAAAAATATGTTATAAACCCCGTCGAGTCGAGAGAAGCGTCGCAGGAAAGACCCGAAACTCTTAAAATGAAGTATGACATACCGAAAGAGGTCGAGGTACTTAACGGATTCATCTCACTTGACAGACAGGGACTTGAAAGGTTCGTAAAGGATTACGGACTTGCAATGGATGCTGATGATATCGAGTTCTGCCGTGATTACTTCAAGAGTGAGCATAGAGACCCGACGATCACCGAGATCCGTATGATCGATACATATTGGTCTGACCACTGCCGTCATACCACATTCCTCACTATCATCGACGATGTTAAATTCGAGGATGAGCTTTTGCAAAGCACATACGAGGAATATCTTGAAACAAGACGTGAGATAGGTCGCACAAAGCCTGTTTGCCTCATGGATATTGCGACGGTTGCCGTAAAATATCTCAAAATGCAGGGCAAGCTCGACAAACTTGACGAATCCGAGGAGATCAACGCTTGCACGGTAAAGGTGGATGTCGAGATTGACGGAAAGAGTGAGCCTTGGCTGCTCCTCTTCAAGAACGAGACACACAACCACCCGACCGAGATCGAACCCTTTGGCGGAGCGGCTACCTGTATCGGCGGAGCTATCCGTGACCCTCTTTCGGGACGCTCATATGTTTACGGAGCTATGCGTGTGACAGGTGCGGCAGATCCTCTTACCCCCATAGACCGGACGATCAAGGGCAAATTGCCCCAAAGAAAGATAGTTACCACGGCGGCGGCAGGATATTCGTCATACGGAAACCAGATAGGACTTGCGACGGGTATCGTAGATGAGATATACCACAGCGGATATGCCGCAAAGCGTATGGAGATCGGTGCGGTAATTGCAGCAGCACCTGCCGAGAACGTTCGCCGTGAAAGACCTGAGCCGGGCGATGTAGTTATACTGCTTGGCGGCTCTACCGGCCGTGACGGCTGCGGCGGAGCAACAGGCTCGTCGAAATCTCATACCGTAGAGTCTCTTGAAAGCTGCGGAGCAGAAGTCCAGAAGGGTAATGCCCCCGAGGAACGCAAGCTTCAGCGTTTGTTCAGAAACAAGGAAGCTTGTCTGATGATAAAGAGATGTAACGACTTTGGTGCGGGCGGTGTTTCGGTCGCTATCGGAGAGCTTGCAGACGGACTTGAGATCGACCTCAACGCAGTTCCCAAAAAGTATGAAGGGCTTGACGGAACAGAGCTTGCGATAAGCGAATCGCAGGAGCGTATGGCGGTCGTTGTTGAGGCACACAACGTTGACGCTTTCCTTGCTCTCGCAAAGGAGGAGAACCTTCAGGCTTGCAAGGTCGCAGTAGTTAAAGAAGAGCCGAGACTCGTTATGCACTGGAACGGCAAGTGTATCGTAGATATAAGCCGTGAGTTCCTCAATTCCAACGGTGCGGACAAGCACATCAAGGTCGCCCCCGCAAAGCCGCAGATGAAGGATAGGGAGATAAACGACTCATTTACAGATGGCTACCGTGCTTTGGCTGACGATCTCAACTCCTGCTCGAAGCGTGGGCTTTCGGAGCGTTTCGACTCGACGATCGGCTCGGGTACTGTCCTTATGCCTTTCGGCGGAAAGAATCAGCTTACCCCCATTCAGGCAATGGTTCAGAAGATCTCGGTGGAAAAGAAGCACACCGATGACTGTTCACTCATGGCATTCGGCTACAACCCCTTTATCAGCGAGCAGAGTCCCTACCACGGAGCATATCTCGCAGTTGTTGAGTCGGTATGTAAGCTGATAGCGACAGGAGCTGAATTTAAAGATGTATATCTCACCTTCCAGGAATATTTTGAAAAACCGTTAAAGGACGAAAAGCGTTGGGGCAAGCCCTTTGCCGCCCTGCTCGGAGCATTCAAGGCACAGAAGGAGCTTCAGATCGCTTCGATCGGCGGAAAAGACTCGATGAGCGGTTCGTTTGAGGATCTCGACGTTCCTCCGACACTTGTTTCGTTTGCCGTTACCATGGCAAAGGCTAACGAGATAATCTCCCCCGAATTTAAGAAAGCAGGCAACAAGGTCGTCCTCATTGCCCCCGAATATGATAAAAACGGTCTGCCGACAACGGAATCTCTGCTCAAGGCTTTCGCAGCTGTAACAGAGCTTGCACGTTCGGGCAGAGCAGTAGCTTGCTACACCCCCGGAATGGGCGGTATTGCCGAGGCTGTAATGAAGATGTCATTCGGAAACGGAACAGGCTTTTGCTATGATGACAGTTACAGTCAGAAAGAACTGTTCGGATACAGCTACGGTGCATTCTTGGTCGAAGTTACCGAGGACGTGGAGTATGGACGGTTGCTCGGTACAGTTACCGACGACGGTGCTATATCAAAGGGCGGCGAAAAGGTATGCTGCAAGGAACTGCTCGGAATTTACGAGCAGAAGCTTGAAAGCGTATATTCCTGCAACATTGAAAACAAGAACAAAAATGTTGAGACCTTCTCATACAGCGTTGACAAGTGGGCAGCTCCCGCTGTCAGAGTTGCAAGGCCGAAGGTGCTTATTCCCGCATTCCCCGGCACGAACTGCGAATACGACAGTGCAAAGGCTGTAAGAGATGCAGGCTCGGAGGCTGAGATCGTTGTTATAAACAACCTTACCTCGGACGGTATATCTCGAAGCATCGAGACATTTGCAAAGAAGCTGCGTGATTCGCAGATGATATTCATTCCCGGAGGATTTTCGGGCGGAGACGAGCCTGACGGAAGCGGAAAGTTCATTACTGCATTCTTCCGCAACGCTGCTATCAAAGATGCGGTTTCCGACCTGCTCGATAACCGTGACGGTCTTATGTGCGGAATTTGTAACGGCTTCCAGGCATTGATCAAGCTCGGACTCGTTCCCTACGGCAAGATCATGGATACCGATGAAAGCTGTCCGACACTTACATTTAACACGATATCACGCCATCAGTCGAGGATCGTTCGCACACGTATCGCTTCAAACAAGTCTCCGTGGCTTGCATTTACGAACGTAGGCGAAGTTTACAGCGTTCCGATCTCTCACGGTGAGGGTAAATTCTTGGCTGATGAAGAGCTTGTCAGAAAGCTTGCGGCAAACGGACAGATCGCAACACAGTATGTTGATTTCGACGATAAGGCTACAAGCGATATTCACTTCAACTGCAATGATTCGATCCATGCAATAGAGGGTATCACATCACCCGACGGCAGAGTCTTCGGAAAGATGGGACACAGTGAAAGAATCGGCTCGGGACTTTACAGAAACGTTCCCGGAAATTACGATATCCGCATGTTTGAGGCGGCAACAAAATACTTTAAAGGATAAAGGAGATAAGTCCATGAGTTATTTGTCTGATATCGAAATTGCACAGCAATGCAAGCCCTTGCATATAAGTGAGATCGCAAAAAAAGCACATATTGATGAAAAGTACGTAGAACAGTACGGAAATTACAAGGCAAAGATAGACCTCTCTCTGCTTTCGGAATCGAAAAAAGAGAACGGCAAGCTTATTCTCGTGACTGCGATCACTCCCACTCCCGCAGGTGAAGGAAAGACCACTACCACGATAGGACTTGCCGACGGACTTGCAAGGATCGGCAAGGACGTAACTGTTGCACTCCGTGAGCCTTCGCTCGGACCCGTGTTCGGTGTAAAGGGCGGAGCGGCAGGTGGCGGTTATGCACAGGTCGTTCCCATGGAGGATATCAATCTGCACTTTACAGGTGACTTCCACGCAATAGGTGCGGCAAACAATCTGCTCGCAGCTATGCTTGACAACCACATCATGCAGGGCAACGCACTTGGCATTGACGTAAAGAGGATCACGTGGAAACGCTGTGTTGATATGAATGACAGACAGTTGAGATTTGTTGTAGACGGTCTCGGTGGCAGAGTCAACGGAACTCCCCGTGAGGACGGATTTGACATTACCGTTGCTTCTGAGATCATGGCAGTGCTTTGTCTTGCTACCTCACTCTCTGACTTAAAGTTAAGACTTTCCCGCATCGTTGTCGGATATACATACGACGGCAAGCCTGTTACCGCAGGTCAGATCAAGGCGGCAGGTGCGATGACAGCACTTCTCAAGGACGCTCTCAAGCCCAACCTTGTGCAGACACTTGAGGGAACACCCGCATTCGTACACGGCGGTCCTTTTGCTAACATAGCACACGGCTGTAACTCTGTTATGGCAACTCAGATGGCTCTCAAGATGGGCGACTATACCGTGACCGAGGCAGGCTTCGGTGCCGATCTGGGTGCTGAAAAATTCCTTGATATCAAGTGCCGTATGGCAGGACTTACCCCCGATGCAGTAGTTGTTGTTGCTACCGTTCGTGCATTGAAGATGCACGGTGGGCTTGATAAGCACGAGCTTGCGACCGAGGATCTTTCGGCTCTCGAAAAGGGTATCCCGAATCTTCTCCGTCATGTATCTAACATCAAAAACGTTTATAAATTGCCCTGCGTTGTTGCAGTCAACCGTTTCCCGACCGACACTGATAATGAGATAAGCTTCATCATCGAAAAGTGCAGAGAGCTTGGCGTAAATACAGAGCTTTCAACGGTTTGGGCAGACGGAGGAAAGGGCGGAGAGGCTCTTGCTAAAGAGGTCGTACGCCTTTGCGAAGAGGAAAAGGGAGATTTCACGTTCTCTTATTCCGACGATATGAGTATATCCGAAAAGATCGAAGCTGTGGTCAAAAAGGTCTATGGAGGAAGCGGCGTGAACATTCTTCCAGCGGCAAAGAGCCAGATAGCAACGCTTGAAGAGATGGGATTCGGAAGATGCCCCGTTTGTATCGCAAAAACTCAGTACAGCTTCTCAGACGACCCCACCAAGCTCGGAGCACCTACCGACTTTACCGTAACCGTTAAAAACGTAAAGATCTCGGCAGGAGCAGGATTTGTAGTTGTCCTCACAGGTGACATTATGACCATGCCCGGACTTCCCAAAGTCCCCGCCGCAGAGAAGATAGACGTGACCGACGACGGAAAGATCGTTGGATTGTTCTAAGAGATGCGAGGGGATGCGTTAGGAAACCCTTTTTGAAAAAAGTTTTCCTAAGACCTTTCAAAAACTCTTGACAAACAAGTTCTCCTTTAATAAGCAGGCTGGTTTAAAATCTGTTCAGACCTAAAGTATGATGTTTTGCTAAATAAGCAAAAGGCATTTGGATTAAATTTAAGGTTCTCTTACGGCGGTAGGAGAACCTTGATTTTTGAGAAAGACAGTTGAGGTGTTTCAGAGATTTGCTATACGGTTATTGGGGTGGAGTTTAAGGTGAGCTTGGCTTTAATATTATTTCTGAAATGTTATAAAAAATTATGAATAGTCCTTGACAAAACAGGGCAAAAGTGATATTATAATTGGAAGGAATGTGTATGGTGATATTTGCGGGCTTTTGCGAGGATCACCTATGTTCATAAGAAAATTAAAAGAAGGATGGAACAGCTGCATGAAGTTTTTCGATAGCAAAACTAAGAAATACTTTGACGAAAATAGCAGTGCCGAGTTGTTTAAAAATGCTCTTTCTACCGACTTTTTTTCGCATTTCCGTTCTGATGAATACACTGTTTTTCCCGGCTTTTGCGATGTGCATGTGCATTTTCGTCAGCCGGGCTTTTCTTATAAAGAGACGATATTCAGCGGTTCTATGTCGGCAGCGGCAGGTGGATATACAGATGTATGCACTATGCCCAACCTTTCGCCTGTTCCCGATTCGGTAGAACATTTGGCAGAACAGCTTGATATAATCGGTCGTGATGCTCAGATAGGGGTGCATCCTTACGGTGCGATAACAGTGGGAGAGCTGGGAAAAGAGCTTTCGGATATGGAGGGTATGGCGAAGGACGTTATCGCATTCTCGGACGACGGAAGAGGAGTTCAGGACACTGCGATGATGAAAGAGGCTATGCAAAGAGCGAAGGCTCTCGGTAAGATGATAGTCGCACACTGCGAGGTGAACGAGCTTTTGCGTGGCGGATATATACACGACGGAGAATATGCAAGACTTCACTCGCACAAGGGCATTTGCTCGGAGAGTGAGTACAAGCAGATCGAGCGTGATCTGAAGCTGGCTGACGAGACGGGCTGTGCCTATCACGTATGCCACATATCGACAAAGGAAAGCGTGAGCTTGATAAGAGACGCAAAGGCGAGCGGTGTGAATGTCACCTGCGAGACAGGACCTCATTATCTTATCCTTTCCGACAGAGATCTGCGGGAAAGCGGAAGCTTCAAAATGAATCCGCCTCTGCGTGATATTTCTGACAAGGAGGCATTGCTTGAGGGGGTTTGCGACGGAACGATCGACATGATCGCAACCGACCATGCACCCCATTCGGCAGATGAAAAATCACGGGGACTTGCAAAAAGTGCGTTTGGAATAGTGGGACTTGAGACGGCACTTCCTCTTATGTACACATATCTGTACAAGATGGGGGGCATAAGTGCGGACAGGCTGATGGAGCTTATGGTGTACAGCCCCCGTCAGCGTTTCGGTCTGCCTCTCGGAGCGGATTTTTCGATATGGAGACTTGACGAGGAATACAAAATAGACCCCGAAAAATTTTTGTCAATGGGTAGAGCGACCCCCTTTGCCGACACGTCTGTTTTCGGACGTTGTGTGCTGACTGTTCGCAATGGGAAGAAAGTTTTTGAACTAAAATAAATAAAGCTGATAAACAATAACATTTTTATACACAATCAATATACTCGGAGGATAAACATATGGCGAAAAGAAAAGACATTAAAAAGATACTGATCATCGGTTCAGGACCTATCGTAATAGGTCAGGCGGCAGAATTTGACTATGCAGGCACTCAGGCTTGTATCGCACTGAGAGAGGAAGGATATGAGGTAATTCTCGTAAACTCCAACCCTGCGACCATTATGACAGACACCTCAATGGCAGACAAGGTGTATATGGAGCCGCTTACACTTGAATATATAGCAAAGATCATTCGATATGAAAGACCCGATGCGATCCTTCCGGGAATAGGCGGACAGACAGGTCTGAACCTTGCTATGCAGCTTGAAAAGAAAGGAATTCTGCGTGAATGTCAGACCGAGCTTCTCGGAACGAGCAGCAGAAGCATAGAAAGAGCAGAGGACCGTGAGCTTTTCAAGGAGCTTTGTCAATCTATCGGAGAGCCTACCATTCCGTCGGAGATCACATATGACCTCGAGGAAGCAAAGCAGGCGGCAAAGAAGATAGGATATCCCGTTGTTCTTCGTCCTGCGTTCACCCTCGGAGGAACAGGTGGCGGATTTGCAAACAATGAGGAAGAGCTTGTTGAGATCGGACGCAATGCTTTCGCTCTTTCTCCCGTACATCAGGTACTTATCGAAAAGAGCGTTAAGGGATACAAGGAGATCGAGTTTGAGGTAATGCGTGACTCGAAAGACCACGCAATTACGATATGCGGAATGGAGAACATCGACCCCGTAGGAGTTCACACAGGAGACTCTATCGTTGTCGCTCCCATACTTACGCTCAACGATCACGACCTCAAGATGCTCAATGACAGTGCTATCAAGATAATCAAGGAATTGAAGATAGAGGGAGGCTGCAACGTTCAGTTCGCACTCAATCCCGAAACGAGCGAGTATTATCTGATAGAAGTAAACCCCCGAGTTTCACGTTCGTCTGCACTTGCATCAAAGGCGAGCGGATACCCGATCGCAAGAGTTACGGCGAAGATCGCTGTCGGAATGTCGCTTGAGGAGATCCCGATCGCAAACACAACTGCGGCAGTTGAGCCTCGTCTCGACTATATCGTAGCGAAATTTCCCCGTTTCCCGTTTGACAAGTTCGAGAGTGCGTCAAACCTGCTCGGAACACAGATGAAGGCTACGGGAGAGGTAATGGGGATCGGCTCGAACCTCGAAGAATGTATGCTCAAATCGGTACGTTCGCTTGAAACAGGTGTTTGCCACTTCTATATGAAGAAATTTGCAGACAAGAGTGAGCAGGAATTGCTCGACTATGTCAGCGAGTTCCACGCAGACGGGATCTTTGCGGTATCGCAGTTGATCCGTATAGGCGTGTCTGTCGAGAAGCTTCACGAGATTACAAAGATCACCTCATATTTCATTGAATCCATAAAGAAGATAGTCGATATGGAGAACAAGCTCGCTTCAAATGTCGGAGATATCGAAATCTTGAGGGAAGCAAAGAAGATGGGCTTTGCCGACAAGTATATCGCAAATCTTTGGGGCAAGACCGAGCTTGAAGTCTACAGCTTCCGCAAGGAAAACGGAATAATTCCCGTATTCCGTATGGTAGATACACTTCACACAGGTGCATACATTCCCTATATGTACGCATCGTACAGCAACGAAAACGACTCCAAGCTCAGCGATAAAAAGAAGATAGTCGTTTTGGGTGCAGGACCTATAAGAATCGGACAGGGCGTTGAGTTTGACTATTCGACAGTTCATGCCGTACAGACGATAAAGGCAT
This sequence comes from Clostridia bacterium, assembly GCA_017390195.1. Classification (GTDB taxonomy): domain Bacteria; phylum Bacillota; class Clostridia; order Oscillospirales; family CAG-272; genus RGIG1023. Next base: position 24,217 of record JAFPCR010000055.1, read on the forward strand.
CGGGCTATGAGGCTATAATCATAAACAATAACCCCGAGACCGTTTCGACCGACTATACGACAGGCGATAAGCTTTACTTTGATCCGCTTACTCCCGAGGATGTTATGAACGTCATAGATTTTGAGCAGCCCGAGGGCGTTATCGCATCGCTGGGCGGACAGACTGCTATCAATCTGGCAGAGCCGCTTATGAAGCGAGGGGTTAAGATAATCGGAACAGATTGCGAGGCTATCGACCGTGCAGAAAACAGAGATCTGTTTGAAAAGGTACTCAAGAAGCTGAACATTCCTCAGCCTCAGGGCAGAGCCGTTACGACCATTCAAGACGGAATAGAAGCAGCTAACACAATAGGCTATCCCGTTCTCGTTCGTCCGTCATTCGTTCTCGGAGGACGTGCGATGCAGATAGTTGCAAACGAAAAGCAACTCAGACACTACCTCAAAAATGCGGTCGAGATCGACGCAGATAAGCCGGTCTTGGTGGACAAATATATCGAGGGAAAAGAGCTTGAGGTCGACGCTATTTGCGACGGACAGGACGTGTTCATTCCCGGAATAATGGAGCTTGTCGAGCGTACAGGAATCCACTCGGGTGACTCTATCAGCGTATACCCGACCTTCAGTGTCTCGGACAAGGTAAAGGGAACTATCCTCGTATACGCAAAGAAGCTCGGTCTCGGACTCAATATCAAGGGACTTTACAATATTCAGTTTATCGTTGATAAGAACGACGAAGTATTTATCATTGAGGTCAACCCCCGTTCTTCGAGAACAGTACCCTTCCTTTCAAAGGCAACGGGCTATTCTCTTGCAGACATAGCGACAGAGGTAATTCTCGGCAAGTCGCTCAAGGAGCAGGGAATATTCTGCCTCTATCCCGAGGAAAAGAAGAGATGGTACGTAAAGGTGCCGGTATTCTCGTTCAATAAGATCAGAGGACTTGACGCATATCTCTCGCCCGAAATGAAATCAACGGGTGAAGCGATAGGCTATGACGACAAGCAGAACCGTGCTTTTTACAAAGCACTTCAGGCATCGGGAATGCACCTGCAAAATTACGGAACTGTGCTTGCAACGATCGCCGACAAGGATAAGGAAGAGGCATTGCCGCTTATCGCACGCTTCTACAATCTCGGCTTTAACATCGAAGCGACCGAGGGAACTGCAAACTTCCTCAAGAAGAACGGCATACGCACACACGTTTTGAAGAAGATCAAGGACGGAAGCGATGAGATCCAGAAATCGATCCGTCAGGGACACATCGCATACGTTTTGAATACAAGTGACCTCGGAGCGACCGATCAGGAGAGCGACGGACACAAGATCCGTCTCTGGGCGACAGAAAGCAATGTTACGATGCTGACTTCGCTCGATACCGTTCATGTTCTGCTCGACGTTCTTGAAGAAACTACACTGACGATCTCGACGATCGACAGCTGATCGACTAAAAAGAGCCGCATACAGCAAAGGTCTGTTTGAAAGGGTTTGCCTTTCAAACAGACCTATCGGAAAGGATATTTACAGTAATGAAGCAAGGATTTTTTGAAATAACCGAAAATCTGCCACTGACCGACACGGTCTACCGAATGGTTTTGAGCGGAGATACGTCGGCGATAACGTCCTGCGGACAGTTTGTCAACATAAAGCTTGACGGACTCTATTTACGCAGACCGATCTCGGTGAATGATTGCGAGGACGGACGCCTTACAATAATATATAAGGTCGTAGGAAAGGGAACAGAGCAGATGAGCCGTATGCAGAGCGGAAAGCTTGACCTGCTTACCGGACTCGGAAACGGCTATGACACCTCGCTCAGCGGAAACGCTCCATTGCTTCTCGGAGGAGGAGTGGGAGTCCCGCCCCTCTATATGCTCGCAAAGAAGCTTAAAGCGGAGGGCAAGAGTGTGACGGCGATACTCGGCTTTAACACAAAGAGTGAGGTTTTCGGCGAAAAGGAATTTTCTCAGGTCGCCGACAAGGTGATAGTCACGACTGCCGACGGCTCTTACGGAGTCAAGGGATTCGTTACCGACGCTATGAACGGTCTCGATTACTCCTACTTTTACACCTGCGGTCCTGAGCCTATGCTCAAGGCGGTCTACTCGGCATCAAATAGCGAGGGACAGTTTAGCTTTGAGGAGCGAATGGGTTGCGGATTCGGTGCGTGCATGGGTTGCTCATGCAAGACCGTAACAGGATATAAGAGGATCTGCAAGGACGGACCTGTTATGAAAAAGGAGGAGATATTATGGGAAAAATGAGTGTAGACCTCTGCGGTATCACGTTAGATAACCCCATTATCCCCGCAAGCGGAACATTTGGCTATGGATATGAATTTGCCGAGCTTTACGACATAAATATGCTCGGAACATTCTCCTTTAAGGGAACTACCAAGGATGCGAGATTCGGCAATCCCACGCCGAGGATCGCCGAGTGCAGCAGCGGAATGATAAACTCGGTCGGACTTCAAAACCCCGGCGTTGAGAAGGTCATCGGAGAGGAGCTGCCGAAGCTTGCAAAATGCTTTTCAAAAAAGGTGATGGCAAACGTTTCGGGATTTTCGATAGATGATTATGTATACACCTGTGAGAAGCTTGACAAATGCGATCAAGTGGGCTGGATAGAGGTAAACGTAAGCTGTCCGAACGTACACGGCGGTGGAATGAGCTTCGGCACAACGCCCGAGGCATCTGCACAAGTCACACGTGCGGTAAAGAGCGTTACCACGAAGCCTATAATCATAAAGCTTTCGCCTAACGTCACGGATATAGTTTCTATAGCACGTGCGTGCGAGGAAGCGGGAGCTGACGGTATCAGCCTGATAAACACGCTTCTCGGAATGAGAATAGATCTGAGGACAAGAAGACCCGTGGTCGCCAATAAAATGGGAGGCTTTTCGGGCAGTGCGATATTCCCGGTGGCAGTAAGAATGGTATATCAGGTGTCACACGCAGTAAACATTCCCGTTGTAGGAATGGGAGGCGTATCGAGTGCCGAGGACGTTGTAGAGATGATGCTCGCAGGAGCAACGGCAGTTGAGGTCGGAGCGGCGAATCTGATAGACCCCTTTGCCTGCAAGACGATCATCGAGCAGCTGCCGACTGTTATGGAGAAATATAAAATAGATTCATTGAAGGAAATAATCAAAGGAGTGAGATAAATATGGGAAAAGACGTAATTATCGCCTGTGATTTTGACAGTGCGGAAAAGACATTTGAATTTCTCGATAAATTTTCGGGAAAGAAGCCCTTTGTAAAAATAGGAATGGAGCTTTACTATGCCGAGGGACCGAGCATAGTTAAGGAGATCAAGGCGAGAGGACACAAAATATTCCTCGACCTCAAGCTGCACGACATTCCGAACACGGTAAAAAAATCAATGGCAGTGCTTTCGAGGCTTAACGTCGATATGTGCAACCTTCATGCCGCAGGAACGGTAAAAATGATGGAGGCGGCAATAGAAGGACTGACACGCCCCGACGGAAGCAGACCTCTTTTGATAGCGGTAACACAGCTTACCTCGACAGACGAGGAGAGCATGAAGCGTGACCTGCTCATCGACGAACCGATAGATAAGGTAGTAATGCACTATGCCCACAACGCAAAGATAGCGGGACTTGACGGTGTTGTATGCTCACCGCTTGAAGCAGGCAAGGTTCACGAGACCTGCGGAAATGAATTTTTGACAGTGACCCCCGGCGTTCGTTTTGCTGACGGGGAGCTTGGAGACCAAAAGAGAGTAATGACACCCGAGCAGGCAAAAAAGATAGGCTCGGACTATATCGTAGTCGGCAGACCGATCACGGCGGCAGCAGACCCTGTTGCGGCATACGAAAGATGTATGGCGGAATTTGTAGGCTGATAAAATCAAGAAAAAACAAAAGGAAGTTGAGGAAGGTTATAGATGCAAGGATATAAAAGAGACTTTATAGAATTTTTGAAGGGTGCGGGAGTGCTGAAATTCGGTGATTTCACAGCAAAAAGCGGAAGAAAGATCCCTTACTTTATCAACGCAGGCGAGATCAAAACAGGCGAGCAGATCTCAAAGCTCGGTGAGTTTTACGCCATAAGCTACCTTGAAAAGATCGGAAACACAAGAAATGTTCTGTACGGACCTGCCTACAAGGGAATACCGCTTTCTGTCTCTGCGGCAGTAGCACTGTCGGGAAAGGGACTTGACGTGCCGTTCTTCTTTAACCGTAAGGAAGAAAAGGATCACGGAGAGGGAGGAGTATTTGTCGGATACAAGCCCACAGCAGGGGAGAATATCGTTATCATTGAGGACGTTATTACCGCAGGAACGGCGATCCGTGAGAGCATGGAGATACTTTCTTGCCTGAAAGAAAGCAAGGTCATCGGCGGTTTTGTAATGGTAGACCGCAAGGAAAAGGGCAAGACCGATATGTCGGCAATGGCTGAGATCGAAAAAGAATTCGGATTCCCGATCTACTCAATAGTAGACGTATACGACATTATCGAATATCTCGAAGAGGATGAGTCGAACACGGAAAACGTTGAAAGAATCAAGAATTACCTTAAAATATACGGTGCAACACAGCCCGCAGAGGAAGTTTAAGATGAGAAATTTAATTGAAATAAACGATCTTTCGGTAAAAGAAATAGCCGAACTGATCTCTGTCGCAGAGGATATAATCGCAGACCCTCAAAAGTACGCACACGTCTGTGCAGGCAAAAAGCTCGCAACACTCTTTTTTGAACCGTCAACGAGAACGAGACTTTCGTTTGAAGCCGCAATGTACGAGCTTGGAGGAAACGTTCTGTCGGTCGCAGGGGCAAATTCGTCGTCTGCCGCAAAGGGAGAGAGCGTGGCCGATACGGCGAAGGTAATTTCCTGCTATGCAGATATAATCGCAATGAGACACCCCAAGGAAGGAGCGCCGCTCGTTGCGTCGATGAACGCAAGTATTCCCGTCATAAACGCAGGAGACGGCGGACATAACCACCCCACACAAACGCTGGCGGATCTGCTCACGATTTGGAGAAAAAAGGGAAGACTCGATAACCTCACGGTAGGTTTTTGCGGGGACTTGAAGTTCGGAAGAACGGTGCATTCGCTTATTACGGCTCTTTCGAGATACACAGGCATCAAGGTCGTGCTTATTTCTCCCGATGAATTGAAGCTTCCAAGCTACATAAAAAAAGATGTGCTTAAAGCGAATAATATTCCCTACGAGCAGTCGACCGATCTTGTCGAAATGATACCTCAGCTTGATATTCTCTATATGACAAGAGTGCAGAGAGAAAGATTTTTCAATGAGGAGGATTACCTGCGTCTTAAACACAGTTATATCCTTACTCCCGACAAACTCAAAAACGCAAAGAGCGACATGTGCATCTTGCACCCTCTGCCCCGTGTAAATGAGATCTCGGTTGCCGTTGACGACGACGAAAGAGCTTGCTACTTCGATCAGGTGCTGAACGGAAAATATATGAGAATGGCACTCATTCTCAAGCTTTTGGAGGTGTCCTTATGAATATAGATTCAATAAAGAACGGCATCGTCATCGACCATATAACAGCAGGGCTGGGAATGGAGATATACCGACTTCTGAATCTTGATGAGCTCGATTGCTCGGTAGCGATTATTAAAAATGCGGTGAGCAAAAAGATGGGCAAAAAGGATATTATCAAGATCGACGCAAATATAGACCTTGATATGGATATCATAGGCTATGTTGATCCGGGTATCTCGGTAAGCATAATCAAGGATAACCGACTTGTCGAAAAGAAAAATATCGCACTTCCCGAACGGCTGGTGAATGTAATTCATTGCAAAAATCCACGTTGCATTATTTCCACCGAGCAGGAATTGCCCCACGTATTCAAGCTTTCGGACAAGGAAAAGAAGATATACAGATGTATCTACTGCGAGGTGCAGGGAGAACTGTAAAACAACTTAATGTAACCAATGCGGTTGAGTCTTCACTTTTTAAAAGCGAATGACTCAACCGCATTCTTTTTGTATGTGTGTCGATTGTGCCAAATTTAATGTCGTGAGACAAAAAAAGAGAAAAGATTAAAAAAATTTTGCAGTGTCGAGCGTATCCATATTTTGACCAAATTACCAAAGATTTAAAGCGACTTTTTGTGTACTATTTTTACGTTCGATGTTTTAAGCTTACCTTTTGTTGAAAACGAGTACATAGTAACGCCCGAGTGAATATTTTATATAAAAATACGCATTTGTATCGTTTTTTACAAAAAATAAATCTTTTTTTACATTTCATATTCGTAAAT
>JAFPCR010000056.1 GCA_017390195.1 Clostridia bacterium
CAGTTATACTAAAGAGAAAGGACGCTTACAATGAATATAGAACAGCTCCTCCAAACTCAAAGAGAATATTTCAGGACGGGAGAAACCCTCCCCGTCTCATTCAGAATAAAAATGCTCCGCAAGCTTTACGAAGCTGTAAAACGACGCGAAGTCGATATATGCAATGCCCTCAAAGAAGACCTCGGTAAAAGCTCCACCGAAGCATTTATGTGCGAAGCGGGACTTGCTCTCACTGAGATCAGCTATATGATCCGTCACGTCAAACGGTTTGCAGCAGAAAAGAAAGTACGAACACCTCTCTATCAGTTTGCCTCACGAAGCTACACCAAGGCTTCTCCCTACGGAAACGTACTTATAATGAGTCCTTGGAATTATCCTTTCCTCCTCACCATTGAACCTCTGACCGACGCTATCGCCGCAGGTAATACAGCCATAGTAAAGCCGTCGGCTTACTCTCCGAGTACATCGGCTATTGTAGCTGAGATAATATCCGAATGCTTTGAGCCTCGCTACGTTGCCTGTGTTACCGGAGGCAGACGGGAAAACTCCGAGCTTTTGAATCAAAAGTTCGACATGATATTCTTCACGGGAAGCACCAACGTGGGCAAAGAAGTTCTCCGCCATGCCGCAGAGAATCTCACCCCCGCAGTACTTGAGCTCGGCGGAAAAAGTCCGTGTATAGTTGACGAAACGGCAAAGCTTCCCCTTGCCGCGAGACGTATAGTATTCGGTAAATTTCTCAACTGCGGTCAGACCTGCGTTGCCCCCGATTACGTGCTTTGTCACGAAAGCGTAAGAGATGAGCTTATTTCTCAAATGAAGCGTGAAATCACCCGTCAGTTCGGCGAGTCTCCCATAAACAACTCCGACTACGGTAATATTATAAACGAAAAGCATTTCGACAGACTTATTTCTCTCATCGATCCGAAGAAGGTCGCCTGCGGTGGTATCAACTGCCGTGAAAAGCTAAAAATCGCTCCAACGCTCATGTCGGGCGTTACCTGGGATGATGCGGTAATGGGCGAGGAGATTTTCGGACCGATTCTGCCCGTTTTGACATACAAAAACTTAGGAGATGTCATTCATACGCTCCAAGGCAAATCCAAACCGCTTGCAATGTATGTATTTTCGGAGAACAAACGCACTCAGAAACTGCTGACGACCCGTCTTGCCTTCGGAGGCGGATGTATAAACGATTGCGTCATACACCTTGCAACGTCAGAAATGCCTTTCGGCGGTGTAGGTGAAAGCGGAATGGGTGCGTATCACGGCAAAGCGGGCTTCGATGCGTTCTCACACACGAAAAGCATCGTTGATAAGAAAACCTTTATGGACCTCAGAATGCGCTATCAGCCGTACGAAAAGTTTTACGCCAAGATGATCAGAATGTTTTTGAAATAAAATAAAGCATAGCCCCCGCAACATAAGTTGTGAGGGCTATGCTCAGAAAAAACAAAACAAAAAAAGCACCCGCTGTTGCAGGCACCCTTTATTGTGTTGGCATCTACCTATCTTCCCGGCACGTCGCCATGCAAGTATTGTCGGCACGACAGAGCTTAACTTCTGTGTTCGGAATGGGAACAGGTGGACCCTCTGCGTCAATAACACCAACTTGTCTATCAGCTCTCGCTGAATGCTTGATTATTATACTACATATTATCGCAAATGTCAATATGGCATTTTGCACAAAGTTTAATATGTTTTGCCGTGTATGTTGCATAAATAAATTGCACTGTTTTCTATATGTAACTATTTATGTCAAATTGCATGACATTTTTTCTGTAAATAGTGTGTTTTTTTCCGTTTTGGTTATTGAATACGTAAATATGTTGTGATATAATATCAACCACAAGCAACATTCTAAAATTCATATAACAACAGGAGTATTTACAAACAATGAAGTACGTTTGCATCATTTGCGGTTACGAGTATGACGAAGATCTCGGCGACGTTGACAA
>JAFPCR010000057.1 GCA_017390195.1 Clostridia bacterium
GGTGCTGAGGTCAAGAGAAGAATAATGCTCGGTACGTTCGCACTCTCCTCGGGATACTATGATGCGTATTATAAAAAAGCATTACAGGTTCGCAATATGATAATGAAGGATTTCGACGAGGTGCTTACCAAGTGCGATCTCATTCTTTCTCCCGTTGCACCCACCGTTGCCTACAAGATCGGTGAAAAGGCGGCAGATCCGCTTACGATGTATCTCGGAGATGCTTATTCGGTTCCCGTCAATATCGCAGGTGTTCCCGCAATATCGATCCCGTGCGGAGTAGGCGAGGGAAATATGCCCGTCGGTATGCAGCTCATGGGCAAGCCTTTCTCCGAAGCAACGCTTTACCGTGCGGCTTACGCCTTTGAGGAGGTAACGAAAAAATGATGATGATTAAGGATTATGAAATGGTCATCGGTCTTGAGGTTCACGTTGAACTCAAGACCAAGACAAAGATATTCTGCTCCTGTCCCACGACCTTCGGTGCAGAACCAAACACACACACCTGTCCTGTTTGCATGGGCATGCCCGGAACACTTCCCGTTCTCAACAAACAGGTCGTAGAGTATGCCGTTATGGCAGGACTTGCGACGAACTGCAAGATCGCAAACTATTCAAAGCAGGACAGAAAGAACTATTTCTATCCCGACCTGCCCAAGGCATACCAGATCTCCCAATACGACCTGCCGCTCTGCGAGCACGGTTGGCTTGATATAGAGGTTGAGGGAGGAACAAAGAGAATAGGCATCACCAGAATACACATCGAGGAAGACGCAGGAAAGCTCGTTCACGACAGCGAGCGTGGTACGATGATCGACTGCAACCGTTGCGGAGTACCTCTTATCGAGATAGTTTCCGAGCCTGACATACGTTCGGCAGAGGAGGCAAAGGCTTATCTTCAAAAGCTGCGTGCTACGATACTCTATACAGGCATATCCGACTGTAAGATGAACGAAGGCTCTTTGCGTTGCGACGTAAACCTTTCTGTAAGAAAGAAGGGTACGGAGAAGTTCGGAACAAGAACAGAGATGAAGAACATCAACTCGTTTGCTTTCGTTGTTAAGGCTATCGAATATGAGTACAAGAGACAGGTAGAGGCGATTGAAGCGGGTGAGACGATCGTCCAGGAGACGAGACGTTTTGATGCAAACACAGGAAAGACCTCGTCTATGAGATCAAAGGAAAACGCAAACGATTACCGTTATTTCCCCGATCCCGACCTTCCTCCGATCGAATTGACGGATGAGGTCATAAAGAAGTTAGGTTCGCAGATACCGTCACTTCCCGACGAGCGTAAAGCTCTCTATATGAAAAAATACGGACTCAGTGCATACGACAGTGAGATCCTTACGACCGATATGGCAGAGGCTGATTATTTCGAGCAGGCGGCGGCAAAGACCGATTATCCGAAGCTACTTGCCAATATCCTTATAAGCGAGGTCGCAAGGCTTGTCACCACCGAGACCTTTGAATCCCCCATATCCGCCGACAACATGGCAAAGCTCGTACAGCTCATGGGTGATGAAGTTATCAACAGCAGTACGGTGAAGAAGCTCGTTGGCCGTATGTGGGAAAATGACTGTGATCCTGCCGAGATAGTACGCTCGGAAAATCTTGAGCAGATAAACGATGAGGAGGAGCTTCGCCGTTACGTTCTTGAGGGAATTGCGGCAAATCCGAAATCGGTTGCCGACTACAAGAAGGGCAAGGTGGCCGCATATAAATCCATCATCGGTCAGATAATGGGTAAGACGGCAGGCAGAGCAAATCCCGTTAAGATTAATGATATAATGCTCGAAGAGCTTGCAAAAGTTTAATTTTATAAATTTTATGTTATAAAAAACAATAATCACCGCAGACTTTATATGTGAGTCTGCGGAGATTTGCTTTTTTACATGGAAATCAACGTCCCCAAAAAATTAGCACAGTATTTACAAGGCTATACTCTTTTAATAAATATTTTTTCACGCAGAAAAAAGCCAAAATTCACGTTGACTCAAAATCGAACAAATGGTATAATGTTAAACTATAAACTATATGTATCAAAAACATATTGTCTATGTAAAAGCAGTAAAAAACGCTATGTTGTTAAAATTTTCTTCAAAAAAGCGTAAAAAATACGGAAATTTTTGCCAAAAAATGCACAAAAACTATTGAAATTATTGGAATTTTATTGTATAATAAACACAGTAAAAACATCTTGGATACAGGAGGTCTGTATGACAGAAGCTCATAAAGATGATTATGCGGCATATTTTTTTCATCAGGGCAGTGATTGCCGTGCATATAAATATTTAGGGTCACATAAGGAAAACGATAAAATTGCGTTTCGTGTATGGGCACCGAACGCCGATAGTGTTTACGTTGTAGGAGATTTCAACTCGTGGGGTGAAGCTCACCCTATGACAAGGATAACCGAACGGGGAATATGGGAAATATATATAGATGGATCGGTCGTAGGATGCGGCGACTTGTATAAGTATAAGATAATCAACGGCGATAAAGAATTATATAAAGCCGACCCGTATGCGACATATTCACAGTGTCCTCCCGAGACGGCTTCGGTAGTGTACGACAGCACTGATTACAAATGGCGTGATGAGAGCTGGATCAGACATCGAAACGAGGTCGGAAAAGATTTTTATTCGCAGCCGATAAACATTTATGAAATTCATGTAGGCTCGTGGAAGCGTCACAGCGACGGCTCGTGCTATTCATACAGAGAACTCGGGCAAGAGCTCGCACCCTATCTCAAGCAGATGGGATATACACACGTAGAGCTTATGCCGATAAGCGAGCATCCCTTCGGTGGCTCGTGGGGGTATCAGGTCTGCGGATATTACGCAACAAGTGCAAGATACGGTACTCCGCATGATTTTAAAGCATTCGTCGATGCCATGCACGAGGCGGGAATAGGAGTTATCTTTGACTGGGTACCTGCACATTTCCCCAAGGATGCTCACGGACTTTATGAGTTCGACGGAGGTCTGCTCTATGAGTATCAGGGAAAAGACAGAATGGAGCATGACGGTTGGGGAACAAGACGCTTCGATGTGGGACGTGAGGAGGTACAGTCCTTCCTTGTATCAAACGCAGTTTACTGGGCAGACGAATTCCATATAGACGGTCTGCGTGTCGATGCGGTCGCATCGATGCTGTATCTCGATTATGATAAGAAACCCGGTGAATGGGTACCGAACATATACGGTAACAACCGCTGTCTTGAGGCAATAGCGTTCTTCCAAAAGCTCAATTCAACGATGATGACGAACTGCCCGAACGTGTTGATGATCGCCGAAGAATCGACGGCGTGGGAAAATATAACAAAATTCGATAACGGCGGTCTGGGATTTTCGCTTAAATGGAATATGGGATGGATGAACGATACGCTTGTATATGCCGAAACAGACCCTTATTTCAGAAAATACAACCACGACAAAACGACATTCTCAATGGCGTATGCTTTTGGCGAGAGATATGTTCTGCCGATATCGCATGATGAAGTCGTTCACGGCAAAAAGTCATTCCTTGATAAAATGCCGGGTAATTACGACGACAAGTTTGCGTCGGCAAGAGTGTTTATGATGTACATGATGGCACATCCCGGAAAGAAGCTTATGTTCATGGGAAGTGAGATCGGTCAGTTCAGTGAGTGGGACTATGAGGGACAGATAGAATGGTTTCTTCTTGATTACGATAAGCACGCAAGGCTGCAACTGTTTTGTTCAAGACTCAATCATATGTACCTTGAAAACCCGCCTATGTGGCAGATCGACGATTCATGGGAGGGATTCCATTGGATAAATCCCGACGACAGAGAGCGTAGCATATTGACATTAAGAAGAATAGACCGAGACGGAAACGAGCTTATATTTGCTTTTAATTTCACGCCTGTCGTGCGTGAGAATTATCGCATGGGAGTTCCTTATGCCGGAGTATATGAGGAGATATTCAATTCCGACAGTGCTGAATTCGGCGGAGCGGGAACTGTGAATGGCGGTAAGATACGTTCGCAGAATGTCGGTTGCGATTGGCTTGAAGAATCTATAGAATTTAATTTGCCTGCACTCGGAGGCTGCGTATTCCGTTGTGTACGCAAAGAACCTCGCAAGCCTGAGAGGACCGTGAAAGTAACGGACGGGAAAAAGTAAAAAGTAAATAGATAAAACGGGAAGCCCTAAAACAAGAAAATACGAATAAATCCAAACTGAATATCAATAGAAAAACGGTAAGTTAATTCCGCAAAAGCAATTTCAATAAATCATGGGAGGCTATTATGTTCCAGAAAAA
>JAFPCR010000058.1 GCA_017390195.1 Clostridia bacterium
ATAAGTGCGGCGTTTGAGGCAAAGGGATACGAATATTAAAAATTAAAACAAATAAGTCCGAGTAATACTTGCAAAGAAAATATATCCGAAAGCATTGATTATTTAATTCAATTTTTAAGAAAGAAGGTACGAAATTTATGAAGATCATTTTTAACAGACAGAAAATAAATAACGAGGTCACGCCTCTTATGTGTGCAACTATGGGAAAGGCAACTCTTTCGGCAATAGAGGGAATTTTGATAGAGGCTACCGCTCCCGACAAATGCGTTATGACGACGTTTGACCTTGAAAAGGGTGTCCGTATAACAATCGACGCAAAGGTCGAGGAAGAGGGATGCTACATTATAAACGCCCAAAAGTTCGTTCAGACCGTAAAGGTGATGGAGGGCGAAGAGGTAACACTTACAGTTGACGAAAATTACTCGGCTTCTATCGTCAGCGGAAAATCCTCTCACAGAATGAGTGTATTACCCGGAAGTGATTTTCCGACAGTCCCGAGACTTGAGAGCGACAACAGCTTTATTATAGGACAGTCTGTCCTCAAAAAGATGATGTCAAAGGTCATGTATGCAATGGGTATGAATGACCAAAGACCTGTACTTAACGGATGTTTCTTCAGAATATTTGAAAACAGACTCACGGTCGTTGCCTGCGACAGCTTCAAGCTCGCAAAATGCTCGGTCGAAACAGATATTGAAAATGCAAGTGTAAATAATAATTCGATAGATTTCTCTTTCATAATTCCTTCAAAGACGATAAATGAGCTTTACAGACTTCTCTCGGACAATCCCGACAAAAAAGTCAGAGTATTCACTACAAGAAAGAATATCATCTTTATTATAGATGATCTGATATTCTTCTCAAGACTCATTGACGGAGAGTACATCGACTTTGACAGAATAATCATGAGAAACCATAAGATATCGGTAAATCTCAACCGTTCGGAGCTTCTCTCGGCACTTGAAAGAGCGGCTCTCGTAACAGAGGAAAGGATCGCAGGAAGTGTACGCTCACACGTCAAGCTCAGCTTCATATCCGATCTGCTTGAGATATCCGCAAACTCGACAGCAGGCAGCACTTATGATGAGATCTCTATCCAACATGAGGGTGAGGATCTTGTTATCGCATTTAACAACAGATTCCTTATTGAAAGTGTACGTGCTTGCAGTGCCGATGAGATAAAAATGTCGCTCTCGTCTGCACTCACAAGTGTTAATATCGAACCCTGCGACGGCGGAGAAGAGTTATTTATGCTCTTGCCCGTAAGAATGAAGGATTAAATAAAGTCGAAATCTAACTGCCATGATATGCAACCGAATTTCACTTACCGACTTCAGAAATATCGAAAGTGCTAATATCGAGCTTTGTGATTCGGTAAACATATTTTACGGAAATAACGCACAGGGAAAGACGAATCTGCTTGAAGCTATCTATTTTTCGGCGGTCGGAAGAAGCTTCAGGGCATCTCACGAAGCCGATGTCATAAGATTCGGCTCGGACTTTTCGTCTGTCTCTCTCGATTACACCGATTCTCAAAGAAGACAGAATATAAGCGTAAGAATATTCAAGGACAAAAGAAAACAGATAGAGCATAACAAGGTCAAGATAACCAAAATATCCGACGTTATAGGCTCTTTCCGTGCAGTTCTGTTCTGCCCAGAGCATCTTTCAATAATAAAAGACGGTCCTGCCGAGCGAAGAAATTTTCTCGATATGTCTCTGTCCCAGCTGTATCCGATGTATCTGAGATCTCTGCAAAAATACAACCATATATTAAAACAGAGAAACCAACTCATAAAAAGTGCAGCAGATGACAGAAAGACATTCGACCTTACGGTAGACTCCTGGTCGTGTCAGCTCGCACACGAGGCAGCAATAATATCACGCTACCGTTATCTTTACACAAAGCAGGCTGAAAAATATCTTTCTCTCTGTTTTTGTGAGATGACGGGCGGAAAAGAAATTCCAAGGCTTGTTTATCTGACTTCACTGAAAGGTGACGGTATTGATTATACCGACGTAGAAAGCACCGAGAAAAAATATCTCGAGCTTCTGACATCCTCTCACGAGCGTGAAATTTACGCACAAACAACTCTTTTCGGTATTCATAAGGATGACCTTGATATACTGTTAAACGGCAGATCAGCGAGAAATTTTGCCTCTCAGGGACAACAAAGAGCGATCTCTGTGTCACTCAAGCTTGCCGAGGGTGAGATAGTAAAGGACGAGAGTGGCGAATATCCCGTATTTTTGTTTGACGACGTTATGAGTGAGCTTGACGACAGAAAAAAGAATTACCTCGTTGAGAGGATAAAGGGTAAACAGGTAATAATCACGGGATGTGACAGTAATTTTTCGGATAGCTTGTCTGCAAAGGTGATATACGTCGAGAACGGCAGCTACAGGGAATTAAAATGATGCAAAGATGCGTCGGAAAAGCTTTCTCGAATTGGTTTGGTTTTAAAAATATTTATTCTTTATATTCCAAAGGAATTCAATATGTATCTTCATGCGGGAAACAAAAAAAACATAAGAAATAAGAATATAATAGGTATTTTCGACACAGACAACTGTACTGTATCGATGATAAGCCGAAAATTTCTTTCAGAGGCTCAAAAACGCTCGGAGATGGAATCGGCTGTCGAGGAAATACCGAAATCCTTTATACTTTTCGAGCATCCAAACAAAGACCTCAAACGCAATGTCAAAACAAGATCAAAGGATGACGAAGTGAAAGAAAGGATACGAAAAAAAAAGAAAAGACCCGATACGAGAGTATGTTTTTCACAGATATCAAGCTCGGCTCTTGTCGGCAGGATAGTTGACGGATGCTACGGCTCGTATAAATAACAGTCAAATATAGGTCAAAGATATATCACAGATATAAAAATAATTTGTCGCAAAATCGGAATGAGAAAAATTTCCGACTCCCAAAGAAAGAAAGGAAGGCTTCTTTACACAGAGCCTTGGTTAAAAAAATGGACAACAATCAACTTCAGGAACACGTTTACGACGAAAATCAGATTCAAGTGCTTGAAGGACTTGAGGCAGTAAGAAAACGTCCCGGTATGTATATCGGCTCGACCTCGGCAAAGGGTCTGCATCATCTTGTATATGAGATCGTCGATAATTCGATAGACGAGGCATTGGCAGGCAGATGTAACAGAATAGAGGTAAAGCTTCTTCCCGACGGAAGCGTGTCAGTTCAGGACGACGGACGTGGTATTCCGAGCGGTATCCATCCTAAGATGGGTATCCCCACACTTGAGGTGGTATATACCGTGCTTCACGCAGGAGGAAAATTCGGCGGAGACGGATACAAATTCTCGGGCGGTCTGCACGGTGTAGGTGCTTCTGTTGTCAACGCTCTTTCAGAGTGGGTAGAGATAAACAACTGCCACGAGGGACGCAGATATACCGAGCGATTCGAAAGAGGCTTTGTTGCCCGTAAGTTCAGAGAAGAGGGCGAGACCGATCAACACGGTCTTTACTGCCGTTTCAAGCCCGACCCCGAGATATTCGAGGAGACGGTCTTTGATTACGAGACTCTCTTGAAGCGTCTGCGTGAGCAGGCATTCCTCAATGCAGGAGTCAATATTCTGATACGTGACGAAAGAGAAGCTCTCGAGGACGGAACATACCGTGAGGACGACCTCTGCTATGAGGGAGGTATACGTTCATTTGTCGAATATATCAATGAACAAAAACACGCTACGGTTGTAAATCCCGATATAATATACATGAAGTCCGAGCGTGAGGATTATGTTGCCGAGGTCGCACTTCAGTATAACGACAGCTATAATGAGACTCTGCTCACGTTTGCAAACAACATAAACACACTTGAGGGCGGTACGCATGAGATAGGCTTTAAGACCGCTCTTACAAAGGTACTCAACGACTACGCCCACAAGAATAACATCCTAAAGGACAGCGAAAAGCTCTCGGGCGAGGACGTAAGAGAAGGAATCACGGCTGTCGTTTCGGTAAAGCTTACCGAGGCACAGTTTGAGGGTCAGACAAAGACAAAGCTCGGAAACAGTGATATGAGGACATTTGTTTACACCCTCGTATGCGATAAGCTCGCCGAGTATTTTGAAGAAAATCCGACCGTCGGAAGAAATATAATCGAAAAATCCTTGGCGGCATCAAGAGCAAGAGAAGCGGCAAGAAAGGCAAGAGAGGCAACAAGACGCAAGGGTCTGCTTGAAGGCTCTTCGCTTCCCGGAAAGCTTGCCGACTGTCAGGAAAAGGACGCTGTTCTCACCGAGCTTTACCTCGTCGAGGGAGACAGTGCGGGAGGCTCTGCAAAGCAGGGACGAAACTCAAAATTCCAAGCGATACTTCCGCTTCGTGGAAAGGTGCTTAACGTCGAAAAGACAAGGCTTGACAAGGTATATTCAAACCCCTCGCTGCTCCCGATAATTCAGGCTCTCGGCTGCGGTATCGGAGAGGAATTCGATATAAGCAAGCTCCGCTACGGTAAGATAATAATCATGGCGGATGCCGACGTTGACGGTGCACACATAAGAATACTTATTCTTACCTTCCTTTTCAGACATATGAGAAAGCTCATCGAGGAGGGACACGTTTATTTCGCACAGCCCCCGCTTTACAAGGTATACAAGAAGGGTTCAAAGCCCGGTAGTGAGAAGTACGCATTCTCGGATGCCGAAAGAGACAAATATATTGAAGAGCTTGGCACGACAAACGTCGAAGCCGACAGATACAAGGGTCTTGGTGAAATGGACGCAGAGCAGCTTTGGGAGACTACAATGAACCCCGAATGCAGAACTATTTTGCGTGCAACCATTGAAGATGCGGTGGTCTGCGACGAGATGTTCTCACTTCTTATGGGAGACAAGGTCGAGCCGAGAAAGGTATTTATCGAGGAAAATGCGAAATTTGCCGAAAATCTCGATATTTGATTTCGGGCAGAACAGAAATTTCAAGATCATAAACGAAAGGTAATACAAACGTGGATAATAAAACTAACGACAGTGTGCTTTTTGAAAATCAAAAGATCATTGATGTCGATATAGAAAAAGAAGTCAAAAAGTCATTTATAGAATATTCAATGTCGGTCATCATGTCACGTGCGATCCCCGATGTTCGTGACGGTATGAAGCCGGGTCAGCGTCGAGTCCTGTACGCAATGTACGAGGATCACCTCACCCACGACAAGCCCTTCCGCAAGTCGGCTACGACCGTAGGTAACGTTCTCGGACGTTATCACCCTCACGGCGACTCCTCGGTATACGGAACTATGGTGCGTATGGCACAGCCCTTCTCGCTCCGCTATACACTCATCGAAGGACACGGAAACTTCGGTTCTGTTGACGGAGACCCCCCTGCGGCTTACCGTTACACCGAGGCAAGACTTGAACGCATTTCCGATGAAATGATGAAGGATATCGAAAAGGAAGTAGTCGATTTTGTTCCCAACTTCGACAACAGACTCCGTGAACCCTCTGTTCTTCCATCACGTTTCCCTAATCTGCTCGTAAACGGATCTGTCGGTATCGCTGTCGGTATGGCGACCAACATTCCGCCTCACAATTTAGCCGAGGTCGTTGACGCCGCTATCTACCGTATGGAGAACCCCGACTGCTCTATACTCGATCTTATGCAGTTCGTTCAGGGACCTGATTTCCCGACGGGTGCTACCATCTACGGAACTAACGGAATAAAAGAGGCATATCTGACAGGTAAAGGCAGGATCACGGTCAGAGCGAATGCCGAGATAGATGAGGAGCATCACCGCATCATTGTCACCGAGATACCGTATCAGGTAAACAAGAGTATGCTCTGCGAGGCTATCGCAACGCTTGCAAAGGAAAAGCGTGTCGAGGGTATCACCGACCTGCGTGACGAATCGGGACGTGACGGTATGAGGATAGTTATCGAGCATCGCCGTGATGTCAACGGACAGATACTCCTCAACCAGCTCTACAAGTATTCTCAGCTCGAGGATACCTGTGCAGTAGTTATGCTCGCACTCGTCAAAAACGAGCCAAAGGTCTTGAACCTTGCACAGATACTCGACCACTATATCGCACATCAGGAAAGCGTTATATACCGCCGCACGAAGTTCGAGCTTGACAAGGCTTTGGCACGTGCCCACATACTTGAGGGATATAAGATAGCTATTGACAATATCGACGAGATAGTCACCATTATGAAAACATCTCCCTCGATCCCCCGTTCAAAGGAGATCCTCACAGAGAGATTCGGTCTTACCGACATTCAGGCTCAGGCGATCGTCGAGATGACGCTCGGTAAGCTCACAGGTCTTGAAACTCAAAAGATCGAGGACGAGCTTGCAAAGCTCCATTCATTGATAGAAGAACTCAGAGCTATACTCGCCGATGTAAATAAGATAAAGGATATCATCAAGACAGAAATGCTCGCAATAAAGAACAGATACTCCGACGGACGTCGCACACGTATCGTCGAGGCTGAGGACGAGATAAATCTTGAAGACCTTATCGAACGCCACGAGTGTGTTATTACGCTTACCCATGCAGGTTACATCAAACGTCAGCCTGCTACTTCCTACGCCGCACAGAACCGTGGCGGTATGGGCAAGAAGGGACTGACGACAAAGGAAGAGGACTTCGTTGAAAAGGTAGCTGTTGTCAACAGTCACTCAACGCTCCTGCTCTTTACAAACTACGGTAAGATATACGCAAAGAGAGCATTCCTTATCCCCGAGGCATCGAGTCAGGCAAAGGGTACGAATGTTGTAAATCTCATAGAGCTTTCTGCAGGTGAGCGAGTCACATCGATCATCAGCGTTGAGGGATTCTTTGAGGGCGAATACCTCACTATGGTCACAAAACAGGGCGTTATCAAGAGAACTCCCCTGCTTGAATACGAATATCAACGCAAGGGCGGTAAGATAGCCATCAACCTCGACGAGGGCGACGAGCTTGTGTTCGTTATGCACACCGTCGGCGGAAGTGAGGTAATTATATCTACACACGACGGCTGTGCCGTAAGATTTGCAGAGGACAATGTCCGTGCAATGGGCAGAACCGCAAGAGGTGTAAGAGGTATAAGTCTGCGTGAGGGCGACTATGTAAACGGTGCTGTCGTCGTAAACAACGATGAAAAGCTCGTTACTATCACCGAAAAGGGCTACGGAAAGCTCACGGAGTTCGAAAACTTCAGACTTATGAAGAACCGTGGCGGTCTCGGTGTAAGCTGCCATAACCTTACAGATAAGACAGGAAAGCTCGCAGGTATCGCTTCGGTCAACGGCGACGACGATATTATGCTCATAACAGACGCAGGTACTATAATCCGTACCCACGTCAGCGATATCAATACCTATTCGAGAACCGCATCGGGCGTTATCATCATGAGACTTCCCGAGGACAGAAGGATCGTCAACTTCGCAAAGGTCGCTCATGCCGATATCAATGACGACGAAAACAGCGATGAACACCTCTCGACAAATGCCGTTGAAAATCAGGTCAAAAGCATAGTCGATTCGCCTATCGAGGATGCTCTGCCCGAAAACAGTGCCGATAACGACAACGGTACAAACGAAAACGCATAAAATATGGGTAACGCATAATGAAAGCTAAAAAAATAAGACCGTTAATTGCCTGCATAGTAGCGACGGTTATGCTCTTTACCTCTCTTTCGCTCGTCTCATGCTCAACCCCGCCTCCCGAGATCGACGATATACGTGAACGTATCATCTATCTGCTCGAAGAGTCTCAAGAGATAAATTCTATCTTTTGGGGCGAGGGTCTGCCCGTATATGAAAGAGATGACCCCAAATATCAGGAGTTTTATACCGACACCGAGATGACTACTTATGAGTATGTTACTCTCGACAGTAAATATCAGTCGATAGACTCAATTAAAGAGAGTGCCGAAAAGGTGTATAGTGCCGAGCTTCTCGAAAGAATATATCAGGCAGCATTTGATGGCGTGAGCCTCGATACTAACGATGCACTCATCGTCTCTACCGCTCGCTTTTATGAGGATAAAGGTGGACTTATGCAAAGCATTTACGTCAGAAATCCCGTCGGTGCAGATTTGTCAATATCCTCTGAACGTGTATTCGATTACGACTCCATAGAGATACTTGTCCCAAGTAACGGCTCTTTCATTAACGTCTCAATAGACTCATGGCTAAAATCCGATGCCAACCCCGACGGTTCCGTACCAGCCTCTAAAATAACTAATATCAAACTACAGTTCGCACTCTCCGAAACAGATAACCTCTGGTATCTCGACTCGCCATCATATTAACCGCATCCCTAACCGCATACCCAAAAAAACAAATGGCTGAGTCTAACGACTCAGCCATTGTAAGTATTATTTTATGCGACGAAGTTTTTATCCATACCGAAGATAGAGCCGAGGTTATTAAGAGTTTCTACAAGAGCGGCTTTTTCTTCTGCCGAAGCATTTGAGGACACTACGTTTTCGTTATAGTAGGTATCGAGAGCGGTATTGATCTCATCGATTTCCTTTTCTGAAACGGAGTCAGACATATCGATCTTTTCCATTTCGCCGGATTCGGTAAGATTCTTTGCAGCATTTGAAATGATGTTAGAGGAAGCAAGAGTATCGACCATTTCGTAGGCGTCAGCACCAACGACTCCGCTTTCGCCGAACAGCTCGACCTGTTTCTGGGCTTCTGTTTCGCCGTCGGGATTCTGATTACTGTTGTCTTCCTTCTTCATGTTACTGATACTAACAGTCAGCTCAACGATCATATTAACGGCAGCCCCCTCTTTTTCAAGGTCTGCTTCATCGGTTATATTGGGGAATTCTTCTACGACAGAGGAGACAATGCTTGTAACACGGTCAAGGTCTTTGTCTTCTACAACGAGATTCTTGACAAAATCGGATTTAACAACGATGTCAACTGCACTCGAGCCTGTGTCGGTCATGCTTGTTATCGTCTGCTTTACAGAGTTGATCTTCTCTTCTCTTGTAGCATTTGGGTTTGTGGAAACATCAAGATAGTCAACAATGCTTGAAACAGAGTTCATAGAAGAAGAATAACTGTCGCCGTTCTCCTTGTTACCCGAAACTAAAACATCTACAAGTGAGTGTAATTCGTCCTTGGAAACTCCGAGAGAATCTCCTACGATCGAAGATGTGGTGAGACATTTCAAGAATGCTTCGACCTTTTCGCCGTAAAGGAGCGATGCGGACATATCGTCGGAAACTGCTCCAACCTTCTTCATAGTCATCGAAACAGCGGACAAGTTAGACATATCTGTTGTATCTGTGTTTGCAATGTCAATAATATCGAACAAGAGCTTTTCGATCGTCTTAGCCTCGTCAGAGATATTCGAGCTGTTGAGGGTGCTCAGAGCAAGCTCTCTGTTAAGCAGGAGCTGGCTACGTTCCTCGGGGGTAAGCTCGAGAGCATCGGCTATGGCACCCATACCTACGTTGAGGGTATCGGGGATCATAGGCTTGAATCTTTCGTTTTCATATACTGCACAGATAGTATCTGCGAGCAGGTTCTCTTTTGTCAAGATCTTCATCATATCTGCATCTTCTGCAGAGAATTCTTTCAAAACATCGTGATCTATAGCAACAGAAAGAACGTTGGCGAGAGTGTGAAGGTCACCCGAGATAGTGCTTGGCGTTGTTGTAGCCATAAGATTATAGAAATCGCCGACAAGTATCAGAACCTCTTCGCTTAGCCCGGAGGCGTTTTCTTTCTCAGCCGCCAAGACATAAGGCTGAGAATCAGATGCATTTCCAATGGGTTCTATGCCCATAAACGACTCACCGTTCTCCCACTTGCTTCCCGCATAAGATATTATATCTGAGGCAACAGAAGAAACGACATAGGACTGAGGGATAGTGTCGATAACATTTTCAAGAGCCGCTATCTGTGTTTCGTTCCACTCGGCGATATCGGTCGAGGTAAGGGGCATCGTACCGACAACGAGCTTTCCGAGTGCCGATACCTCTGCACGCAGAGATACATTCGCTGAGTCGAGTGAACCCGATGTCAAAGCGTCAAACGTAACTCCGCCGCCCAATGCACGTGATGCAACGAGCAGGGGGTTGTTTGAGATCTCCCCCGTAGCAGATTTTACAGCATAGAGCATATCGATAGTGTCTTTCATATCGGCACTATCTTCGTTTTCTGCGATGTCCTCCATTACGGTGATAGCATCAGACGATACCGAATATGCGATATCTGAATATCCGAGCATAGGAACGCACAGAACCATAAACAGCAAAAATCCGCCTACAAGTCCCGAACCCGCACCGAACAGTCTCTTTTTCGCCATACCGAACATTTCAACCTCACGGTCTTTGAGTTTAAGCTTGCTTGAAACTATGCAGTGAGGAATGAGGAACAAGAGATTGAATATAAGGAACGAGAGCACGAAAAGAATGGGAGCAGTTGCTTTTGAGATTATGAAGAGCAAGAGCAATCCCAGACTCGGACTTGCCTGCATGAGCTCGGAGAAATCTCCAAAATCTGTGGGAATAAGTCCGTGCAGTGCTTCGCCTACAACGTCTGACAGGAATATGGAAAGAATGAGAGCGGCAATAAATGCAAGAATGAAAGACGCAGTTCTCATTCCCACTCTGAAGAGACCTCTCTTCATTCCTATGAGAGTACAAACTCCCATAACAAGGATAGCAAAAATGCTGATAATGACAGTAATCATTTTTTCCTCCTAAATTTTTGATCATTTTAATAACGGCATAGTTTAAATTATTACGATTTCGTTACTTTTTGTGTATGATTACGGATATAAACACACCATAATTATACATTATATCCTAAATTATGTCAACATCAAATTATACGGCAAATCATTACAGTTTATCCAGTAACAGAGCCATTTTTATGTATCTTAACACCAATTCCGTCTGAAAATTCAGCGAATCGGCATTCGAGCTATTTTGTCGCAGAGCGTGTCGTAATCTATTCCGACCGCCGCCGCCTCCTGAGGCAAAAGGCTCGTCGGGGTCATTCCGGGGAGCGTGTTGGCTTCGAGACACATATATTTCTTTTTCGAGTCCTCACCCTCCTGCATAATGAAGTCAAAACGGGCGTATCCCTTGAGCTTCAGACATTCAAAGGCTCTTGCCGTTATCTTGCTCAGTTCTCTCCATTCTTCATCGCTTATTTGTGCCGGACATATCTCCTCGGTAAGACCGCTTTGATATTTGTTTTTGTAGTCGTAAAATCCGCTCTTGGGAATGATCTCAACGGGAGGCAGTACCCTTCCGTCAAAATATCCTACCGTAAATTCCCTGCCGCTGATCTTCTTTTCTATTAGCACACTGTCGCCGTATCTTGACGCAGAATCTAAGGCATATCTCAGCTCTGCCGCACCGTCGACCATTGATATGCCGACGCTCGAGCCGCACGAGACAGGCTTGACTACACAAGGAAAGCCTATCTTCTGCTCGACCTCTGCAACAGTGTCGGCAGTGTTGCACTTGGACGTATCTACGCATATCCAGTCGGGCGTATCTATCTTTGCCCCTCGAAGCATTTTTTTCGACAGATCCTTGTCCATGGCAAGCAGACTTCCGATATATCCCGACCCCGTATATTTTATGCCGAAGCAGTCAAATGTCGCCTGTAGCTGTCCGTTCTCACCCATATCTCCGTGCAGACTTATGAATACCGTGTCTGCAAGTCCGCACAGGAAAAGAACATTCTCGCCGATCTTGGCACGCCTGTTGCCGAAACGGCGTGCAAGCTCCTTTAGATCAGGCTCGCTCTCCTTTACACTGTATATGGGATAAGGCTTGTCGGAAAAAAGCTTGAGACCGCTCTCCCTGTCGAAGCTTCCGTCATTTGTGCAATTCTTATCGGGTCTCTTGCCCTCATATACGTCAAGCAAAAGCACCTTATGACCTTTGCGGATCAATGCGTTTGCAATAAGCGACCCCGAAGTGAGCGAAACATCTCTTTCGGGCGAAAGTCCGCCCGCCAAAACAACTATATTCATAAATCATATACCTCCTGACATTAAGTATATTCCCACGGAGCAAATAGTTCGAATTTTTTCATTTTTGAGTCTCAGCTCTCAAAACCGCAACTCTGTCCCTCTGCCCCAGATCCCGTATTATCTCGCACGAAAATTGATTTTCCTCTGCAATCTTACGCAAAGAATCGGCTTGATCGTATCCGATCTCGAAGATCACGATACCGCCTTCTTTTAGATATTTTTTGGAATACGACGTTATCGTTCTGTAAAATATCAGCCCATCACCGCCACCGTCAAGAGCCGCTCTCGGTTCAAACCTTACCTCGTCGGCAAGCGAGTCTATATCTTGACTCGGTATGTATGGCGGATTTGAAAGGATAGCATCGAATCTTTCGTTTCCCTCTTTGCAAACGACATCAAGGCAGTCGGGGCAAAGCACGTCGGCAATCCCAAACTCGAGTCTGCCGTCAACTTGATTCTTTTTGGCATTTTTTTCGGCGATCCTCAGCGTTTCTTCGTAAAGCTCCGCAGCATATGCTCGGCAGTCGGGTCTGTTTGCAAGCGTAGCTATCGCTATGCAACCGCTACCAGTGCAAAGGTCGGCAAAATATGCGTTTCGGGGCAATAGCTTTATTGCCGTTTCTACTAAGGTCTCAGTGTCGGCACGTGGGATCAGACAGCTCTCGCTGACCTCAAATTTCTTTCCGAAAAACTCCCACTCGCCTATTATGTATTGCAACGGATAGTGCTTGCACCTCTTATCAATCGCATCCATCAGCTTCTCGGAGCAATAGTCTCTGTTCGGATCGCCTCTCAGCGTTGCCACATCCGTTCCCTCAAGCTCCTCGATCAATACTGCGGCATCATAACCGTAGTTGTCTATCCCCGATTCTCTTAATTTTTCGCATATCTCTTTGTATGTCATATGCACCGTCGCTCCGTTCGTTCCTTTTCTGCTTTTATTATACCAAATTTATCCTACTTAATAAATAGAATTTTGAAAAATGAAAAAATATTTATTTTTTATCGTTCTCACGCAAACACTCGCTTTCTTCGGTACATAATATTATACGGTATGGTAAAAACAGTAAAATAATTTTTTAACGGAGGTGTTTTTTATGATCCCTACTGTCCACATTAAGAAAAAATCTAATCTTGCCCTCACCGTAGCCATTGTCATAGGTATCGTCGCAGGTATCTGCTCCGCTGCTTTTATCCTCTCTAAAATCTTTAAGAAAAAGAAAAAGTCTTCTGAAAAGTCAATATCAACCTCTTGGTCGGATGAATGTAACTGCTCTCCCGACTGCTCCTGCGATGAAGACCCGGGATGCGTTAGGGATGCGTTTAGGGAAACTTTTTGAAAAAAGTTTCCCTAAGACCCTTCAAAAACTCTTGAAAAATGTTTTTTTACTAAAGGGGGAAGTTTTTCCCTCTTTTTTATGTTTGCAAGGGTTTATATTTTTTTATCAACTTTCTTGATATACCTCAAGAAAGTTGCAAAGAAGCGTACCAGAGGAGTTCCTCTGGACTCCCTCCGCTGAGCCGCACTTCGGAGGTGCGGCTCGAACAGTTTGCTCATATTAAACGAGACGCCCGAGGGAGCATATATGCAACTCCCTCGGGCTGATTGCATTTTGCCTGCTGGGGCAATGTTTATTCTAAACTTATTGCCTGTTTCGGGGACGAAAGATAAAGGGGAGTATGGCGATATCGTTTATATAGCTCTCTTTACTTCAATTAC
>JAFPCR010000059.1 GCA_017390195.1 Clostridia bacterium
GGCGGAGCTTTCCAAGCGGCTTGATTCTATCTATACCCTTGCCTCTCCAAAGCCTAAAATAGCAGGCGATATGTTGAGACGCTCGCCGTATATCGAGAATTGAGAACAGGGGTGAGTCAAATGTATTTTTGCATTTGAGAGGTCCTGCATCGTGATATTCGTGCTAAAACAAAAGAGAATGGCAGAAGCCATTCTCTTTTGCTTTGGTGCGGGTAAAAGGACTTGAACCTTCACCGAGTTGCCCCGACTAGAACCTGAATCTAGCGCGTCTGCCAATTCCGCCATACCCGCAAATGAATATGAAGTGGACGAGGTGGGCTTTTTGTCCAACCACGTTTAATGTCGCATGAATATTTTTCATGCTTGACAATAATATCACAAAAAGCCGACATTGTCAAGGGGAAAGAATGAAATTTTTTCGAGTGTTCTATTTTTATCTCAAAATACTTTTCGGGTTTTTAAAGTCTTGACGGACGGTCAAAATAATGATAAAATTTTATTTAGAACATGATCAAACAAAAACTTGAAAGCGAGGGAGAAAGTATGATAGATGCAGAAGATTACAAGGAGCCGTCATGTCCGTTTTGTACGGACTTTTACGACCCGAAATCCAAAGATACCCCTACTCTGACAGTTCCGATACAGAGGGTAATTGAAAAACTCGACTCGTACTTTTCAAGAAACGATTATGAGGGAGCGGAGCGTCATTTGTTATATTGGCTGCAAGAGGCGGAGCAGGGAAACGACCGACGTGGAGAGCTGGCTGTACGTGACGAGCTTTTGGGGCTGTATCGGAAGATAGGCAAACGTTATGAGGCTATGAAAAGCATCGAAAGATGCCGTACATTGATAGATGCTCTCGAGTTGACCGAATCTGTAACGGCAGGTACGGTATATCTCAACATTGCTACCGTATATGAGGCATTCGCCATGCCCGAAAAGGCAATAGAGTTTTACACGGCGGCAGAAAAGCTGTACAAAAAATATCTATCTGCCGACGACGAGAAATTCGCAGGACTTTTCAACAATATGGCGTTGGCGTACACCGACCTCGGAGAATACGGAGAGGCGGAAAAGCTTTACAGACAAGCCGTTGAGATAATGAAAAATGTCGAAAACGGCGAACTTGAGCTTGCCATAACATATATAAATATGGCACATTTGGTTGAGCGTCGGGCAAATGACGGATCGGTCGATTTTGACACGATCGACGAACTGATGTGCATGGCACGCATCTGTCTTGACGGGTATATGCCGAAAAGAGACGGATATTACGCCTTTGTTTGCGAAAAATGTGCTCCGTCGTTTGGATATTTCGGATACTTTATAGACGAGAGCGAATACAAAAAAAGGGCAAAGGACATATACGAAAGGAAAGAGTGATAGATTTATGAAAGGTCTTGAGCTTGCAAGAAGATACTATATAGAATACGGCGAGCAGATGCTGAAAAACGAGTTTCCCGAGCTTATGGGAAGCATCGCCGTGGGGCTTGTGGGCGAAGGCTCGGAATGCTTTGGATTTGATGATGATGTGTCGACAGATCACGATTTTGAACCCGGATTTTGCATATTCGTTGATGACGGCATAGATTCGAGAACCGAATTTCGTCTTGAGAGGGCGTATGCAAAGCTTCCTAAGGAGTTTTGCGGATTTTCAAGACAGTCTGTCAGCCCTGTCGGTGGTAACCGCCACGGGGTTATTAAGATCGGCGATTTTTACGGCAAATTTGTCGGAAGTGCGAACGGATTCGACTCATCGAACCGAAAAAATATGCTTTATGTCGAGGACTTCTACTTTGCCACCGCAACTAACGGGGAGATATGGCACGACGGAAACGGCAGATTTTCGGCTATAAGAAAAGATCTGCTTGAAATTCCCGAGGACGTAAGGCTCAAAAAATTGGCATCAAGGCTCGTTGCTATGGGTCAGTCGGGACAGTACAATTTTACACGCTGTTTGCAACACGGAGAGCATGGAGCTGCACAGCTTGCGTTGGCTGAATTTGTCAAAAATGCAATACCTGCGGTATTTTTGTTGAACCGAAAATATTCACCCTACTACAAGTGGATGTTCAGAGGCATGAGACAACTTGAGCGGCTTTCGGGGCTTGCCGATTCGTTTGAGTGTCTTTTGACCGACCTCAATTCCTTTGAGGATTCTCAGATAAAGGCAGACGTGATCGAGGACATCGCATCTTCGATCATATCAGAACTGAAGGAGCAGGGGATCAGTGATGCCTTTTGCAACAACCTCGATACGCACGCATATTCGGTAAACGACAAGATAAGGGATGCTTCGATGCGTCAGATGCACATTATGTCTTGTGTTTGAGCTTATATTTGTCAAATTTGATTTTTTTACCTCAACCCTTGACAAATTTTCGGATACGTGATATCATATCTATTAAAGCGATGATGGAAAGAGTAGCCGTTTCGGCGTGCCGACAGAGAGAGGGAACAATAGCTGGAAGTTCCTTTCGGTGTGTTTACGGTGAAGACCGCTCCTGAGCCGACTGCGACGAGCAGCTCCGTTTGCCTGCGTTAAAGGTATATGAGTAAAAAAACAAGGTGGAACCGTGCATTATTTGCACCCTTGAGGCAAAGATATTTAGATATCGTTGCTTCGGGGTGCTTTTTGTTTTTTGATAAAAATATTTATAAATATACGGAGGAAAATATGAAAGTCATAACACATGACGGCACTATTGAAGAGCATTCTTTTGAGGAAGAGCTTGGTCGCAATGCGTTGCGTCACACTGCTTCCCACATTCTTGCACAGGCTGTAAAGCGTCTGTATCCCGACACAAAGTTGGCGATCGGACCCTCTATAAAGGAAGGCTTTTACTACGACTTTGACAGAGATCATCCCTTTACCGAGGAAGAGCTTGCCGCTATTGAAGCCGAGATGAAGAAGATCGTCAAGGAAAATCTCAAGATGGAGCGTTTCACGCTCGCACGTGACGAGGCTATAGCCTTGATGACAAAGCTTGACGAGCCTTACAAGATCGAGCTTATCAATGACCTCGGAGAAGACGAGGAGCTTTCATTCTTCAAGCAGGGGGACTATGTTGACCTCTGTGCAGGCCCTCACGTCACCTATACATCTGCCGTAAAGGCATTCAAGCTCACGTCGGTTGCAGGTGCATATTGGCGTGGTAGCGAAAAGAACAAGATGCTTACACGTATTTACGGAACTGCATTTGCTACAAAGCCCGAGCTTGAGGAATACCTCACACGTATCGAAGAGGCTAAAAAGAGAGACCATAGAAAGCTTGGACGTGATCTTGGTTTGTTTGCACTCCGTGACGAAGCACCGGGAATGCCTTTCTTCCTTCCTCGAGGAATGGTTCTGCGTAACACTCTGATCGATTATTGGCATGAGGTTCACAACAAGTGGGATTATCTTGAGATCTCTACTCCTCAGATCATGCGTAGAACTCTCTGGGAAACATCGGGACACTGGGAGCATTACAAGGAGAATATGTACACGACACTCATCGACGGCGAGGATTTCGCAGTAAAGCCGATGAACTGCCCGGGAAGTATTCTCGTATATCAGCTTGAACCCCACTCATATAAGGAGCTTCCTCTCCGTTACGGCGAGCTTGGACGTGTACATCGCCACGAGCTGTCGGGAGCATTGCACGGACTCTTCCGTGTAAGATGCTTTACACAGGACGATGCACATATTCTGATCGCTCCCGACCAGATAAAAGACGAGGTAGTACGCATTACAAAGCTGTTTGACGAGGTGTATTCACTGTTCGGTCTGCCCTATAAGATCGAGCTTTCGACCATGCCCGAAGACCACATCGGCTCTGAAGCCGACTGGGAGGTCGCAACTGCGGCATTGGCAGATGCTATCACAAGTATCGGCAAGACATATACGGTAAACGAGGGCGACGGTGCTTTCTACGGTCCGAAGCTCGACTTCCACATTCAAGACAGTCTCGGACGTACATGGCAGTGCGGAACTATCCAGCTTGACTATCAGCTCCCCGGAAGATTCGGACTTGAATATACCGGCTCTGACGGAGAAAAGCACTGTCCTGTTATGATCCACCGTGTCGTATTCGGTTCGGTAGAACGCTTTATCGGTGTTATTATCGAGCATTTCGGCGGAAAATTCCCGACATGGCTGTCGCCCGTACAGGTAGAGGTTCTCCCGATAACAGACCGAAACAACGATTACTCCGATGAGATCGTTGCTGCTCTCAAAGCGGAGGGAGTCCGCTGCGAATGTGACAAGCGTCAGGAAAAGACAGGCTTTAAGGTTCGTGAAGCACAGCTTCAGAAGATCCCGTATATGCTCGTTATCGGTGACAAGGAGGAGCAGGAGGGAACGGTATCGGTTCGCCGCCGTGACTCAAATAACGTTACCGTGATGAAGAAAGAGGAGTTTATCGCTCACGTAGTCAAAGAGATAAAGGAAAGAGCGAGAAGTTAAATATAGATGTAATAATCAAAAGGGGCTGCGTTATTTACGCAGCCCCTCTGCAAAAAAACACGGCAGGCTTTTTGATGTGGGGTGAGTATCAAATGCATTTTTCATTTGATTCCGCCTTTTTGTAAGAAAAAAGTGCCTTGCCCGTAGGCAAGACACCCAAAACAAATATAAAAGAGAACGCAAAATGAAAATATATATAAACTCTTGCAAGAGAATTTTTAAATCTCAAAATCAGAAAAATCAGCGGAATGCAACATTCTGTGTTCTGTCGTTGATAAGCATCTGATCACTCAACGATGAATTTTTTGAAATTATTGTAATAGTCATGTTCCATTTCAAGAACAAGATCGTCCCAGTTCAGATTCTTTGCGAGGATCATGCCGAGCAAGCTCTTTGCGTTGACCGAGAATCCGTTTCCGCTTTTGACGAGAAGTCTTCCGTCGCACTTTGTTGCAGTAGCGACTAAATTCTTAACGTCGTCGTAAGTGTCAAGTTCAATTCTGTATCGGAAATTTCCAAAAAATTTGATATTAGTATTCATAAAACATCACCCTTTCGATTATATATGCCTTTTAGCAAATCGAATGTGCAATCCCTTATTGCTACCTTAATACAGTAGATCACTAATTTTCCTGACATTGTAATTATATACCACATTTATGAATAAATAATCAACGAATATGAGACGTTTTGTAAATATGCACAAAAACATAGTGTAAAGAATGTGAAAAGTGTCTAATCGAATTTGTGAAATGTAGAAAAACACGTTCATATTTAGTGCAAAATGCTATGAAGCTGTTGTATACTTGGAACAAGGGGCGAGGGCAGAAATAAAACAGGCTGTTAGGCGAAAAGAGAAATTTTGTGTTCTCTGTTCTGCATAACAGCCTGTACGCTAAACATAATATAAATCTGTGTTATTTGTAGAGCGGGAATTTGCGACAAAGGTCAGAGACCTGTGCACGTATAGCTTCACGGTTTGCTTCGAAATCGGTTGCAGTGAGCTTTATGAGGTGTGCGATGATCTTCATCTCATCGTCACCGAATCCACGTGTCGTTACAGCGGGTGTACCGATACGGACTCCGGACGTGATGAAAGGAGACTGAGGATCGTTGGGGATCGCATTCTTGTTCAATGTGATACCGACCTCGTCGAGACGGTGCTCCAGCTCCTTGCCTGTAATGTTCATTGAACGCAGATCGATGAGCATGAGGTGGTTGTCTGTGCCACCCGAAACAAGATCAAAGCCTTCTGCTACGAGTGCATTTGCAAGAGCCTGTGCGTTTGTTCTTACCTTATGCTGATACTCCTTGAATTCGGGCTTGAGAGCTTCTCCGAAGCAAACAGCCTTTGCGGCGATGATGTGCATGAGAGGACCGCCCTGAATTCCGGGGAATATTGCCTTGTCGATCTTCTTTGCAAGCTCTTCGTCGTTTGTGAGGATTATACCGCCACGGGGACCACGGAGAGTTTTGTGAGTTGTGGTGGTAACTACATCGGCGTAGGGGAAAGGAGATGCGTGTTCGCCTGTTGCGACAAGACCTGCTATGTGAGCCATATCGACCATAAAGTAAGCACCTACTTCATGTACTACCTTTGCCATACGTTCAAAGTCTATTGCACGGGGATATGCAGATGCACCTGCAACTACCAGTTTTGGCTTAACCTCTCTTACCTGCTGCTCAAACTTGTCGTAATTTATCGTTTCGGTCTCGGCATCTACACCGTAAGAAACGAAGTTGTAGTATTTACCCGAAAGGTTTACGGGGCTTCCGTGTGTAAGGTGTCCTCCGTCAGCGAGGCTCATTCCCATTACGGTGTCGCCTGTGTTGAGAAGAGCAACATATACAGCGGTATTAGCTTGAGATCCACTGTGGGGCTGAACGTTTGCAAAATTGCATCCGAAAAGCTTTTTTGCACGGTCACGTGCTATGTTCTCAACGACGTCTACGCAAGCACAGCCACCGTAATATCTCTTTGAGGGATAACCCTCGGCATACTTGTTTGTCAAAATGCTTCCTGCGGCGAGCATAACGGCTTCGGAAACAACGTTTTCGGAAGCGATCAGCTCAATGCCGTCAGATTCACGCTTGTACTCGCTCTCGACAGCATCTGCGACCTCTTTGTCGAACTCTGCCAAAGCGGCAATATTCTCTGTAATCATTGGTTTTATATCTCCTTTTTTTATAATTCGATTTTTTACACAAACAGTATACTACATAAAAAGAATAAAATCAATAACAATATAAATAAAAAAAGTAAAAAATTAAACAACGCATTGACAAACTTGATTTATATATGATATAATGTAAAAAATGGGCATATGTAAATTCGTTCCCTATATACTTCAACCTGAAAGGATAGAGATATGGAAATAGCGATAATTGCGAACGATATGAAAAAAGAGCTTATAACACAGTTTTGTATTGCATATTGCGGGATTCTGAGCAAGCATCATCTCTGTGCTACTAATATAACGGCAAAGTATATATCCGAGGCAACCGGATTGAATATAGAGAAGCTTCTCACCGGTGAACAGGGAGGAGAACAGCAGGTTGCGTCGAGAGTTGCGTACAACGAGATCGACGTACTTATCTGCTTCCGTGACACACGCCCCGACTCAAAACTCAACGAGGAAGAACAAGAGCTTTTCCGCATGTGCGACCTCAATAATGTCCCGATCGCAACGAATATAGCAAGTGCCGAGATAATCATTCGTGCCCTTGACAGAGGCGATCTTGATTGGAGAGAGGTCGTCAATCCCCGTTCGGAATACAACAGAAGAAAGAGCATCAATTATTGATACGAAATACAAAACAACAGCAGATCGAAATGGGTGATGTCCTTATCGGAGAAATCGCCATAACGTAAAATTCCCACAAACCGTAAGCTTTGGTTTGTGGGAATTTTTATTTTATAAGCAGAAGAAACGATTTAACCAAGCCTTCTCCCACAGGAGAAGGCTTTTTTGCTAACTATAACATATGCGTGTTCTGTCTCAAATTTATCTACAAGATTTAGATGTGCTTTTGAAATATATTTAGATATATCGGTTGGATTATCGGGATATATTCTTATTTTTCTTGTTCCCATATCTATAAAACCGCTTTGATTTTTATCAATGGATATAACGAATATTCCATCTTTGTTTAGTAATGACGCAATCTTTTCAATAGCACGTGCCTTATCTTCAATATGCATAAATGTCAAAGACGAGTATATAACATCAAAAGTGTCAGTAAAAGCGAAAGACAAAAAATCGTCGCAAATGAGTTCAATATTATGATTAGAGCAAAGATTTTCTTTGGCTCGCAGAATTGTTTTAGGGGAAATATCAATACCTATAAAATTTCGACATAGAGGTGCAACTTTTATAGCAATACGCCCTGTTCCGACACCTATTTCTAAAACAGATTTGGTTTGGTCAAGACTCATACTTTCTATAAATTTATCCCCGTCCCACTTATCCATATAATCCCTTAAAGGCTTTGGATCACGTGCGGGATCATTATTCTCATCTATCAGTTTATCGTAATGATCTATTATGTCTCTCATATCAATCCTTTGCATTTATTGCCAGTTTTGCATTTGTATTACAAATGCATAGGGCTACTCCCATACCCCTATTATAGCATAAAAACCGCAGAAAATCAATCTGCGGTTTCTATATTCTTGCAATTTCTCCGTTAAGGATAACAGAGAAATCGGTCTGCTTTGTTTTGTATCAATAATCTGCGTCCTTGATGTATTCGCTACCGTGGAGTGCTATAAATTCCTTTCTTGCGGCGAGGTTGTCGCCGAGCAGGGTATCAAACATCACGGCGGTCGCTTCGGCATCTGTCGGAGTGACCGAGATAAGACGTCTTGATTCGGGGTTCATTGTCGTATGCCACATCATATCGGGTTCGTTTTCGCCAAGACCCTTGGAACGCTGGAGCGTGTATTTTTTGCCCTCAAGCTCACGTAATATATCGGTCTTTTCGAATTCGTCATATGCAAAGTAGGTCTTATCTTTTGTTGATATTTCGAACAGAGGAGATTCTGCTATAAACACCTTGCCCTCCTTGAGCAATGTTGGCAAGAGACGGTAGAACATCGTCAAAAGCAAAGTTCTTATCTGGAATCCGTCCTCGTCGGCATCGGTGCATATAATGATCTTTGACCAACGCAAGGAGTTTATGTCAAAAGGAACTATGTCACCCTTTACTTTGCCTTTGATCTCGACTCCGCAGCCTATGACTTTTATAAGATTCGTGATTATCTCACTTGCAAATATCTTGTCATAAGAGCTTTTAAGACAGTTGAGCGTCTTTCCTCGGACAGGTATGATCGCCTGAAATTCGGCATTACGTCCCAATTTACAAGAGGTCAGAGCCGAGTCTCCTTCAACTATATAAAGCTCACGTATATCGGGATCTTTTGAACGGCAATTTACGAATTTTTCAACACGGTTGGCGATATCGATGCTTCCCGTAAGCTTCTTTTTGATATTTATTCTCGTTGCCTCGGCAGACTCACGGCTTCGCTTGTTGACAAGCACCTGATTGGCAAAGACCTCTGCCATTGTCGGATTTTCGATAAAGTATATCTCAAGATTCTTTTTGAGAAAATCACACATCGCCTCATATATGAAGGTGTTGGTGATGGATTTTTTGGTCTGGTTTTCGTACGATGTTTCGGTAGATGAGCTGTTGATTATCAAAACCAGACAGTCGAAAACGTCGTTGAAGTTGATCTTGGATTCGTTTTTTGTGTATTTTCCGTTGGATTTAAGGTATTTGTCAAGGGCATTTGTAAATGCCGTTTTAGCCGCCTTGTCGGGAGATCCGCCGTGTTCCAGGAAGCTTGAGTTGTGGTAGTATTCCGCCATACTTACCGAATTTGAGACTGTGAAGCAGAAATCGGCTTTGAGCTTATAGTCCTTCATATCGGCTCTGTCACGTCCCTTTGTTTCGAGGTGCCATGTGACGGGAGGGATCATTGCAGAATCTCCGACTGCCTTTGAGAGATAGTCGACTATGCCGTTTTCGTACATATATTCGCTTTCGGAAAAGCTGCCGTCGGGTTGTTCGACTCTGAGCTTGAAGCATATACCTGCATTTACTATTGACTGACGGTACAGGACGTCCTCAAAGAAAGATACGGGGATATTTACGTCTGTGAAAACGTCTATGTCGGGACGCCAGCGGATGACAGTTCCTGTTCGTTTTTCACTCCTTGTGAGTTCACGTGTTTGAAGCTCACCGTCGGGAACACCTTTTTTGAAGCTGATCGAGCGGCAATATGTTCCGTCATAAGAAAACACGTTCATGTATTCCGAAGAGCACTGTGTGGCACACGCACCCAGACCGTTGAGTCCGAGAGAATATTCATACGCCGAGGTTCCGCTGTTGTTGTCGTATTTTCCGCCTGCGTACAGCTCGCAGTAAATAAGATCCCAGTTCCAACGCTGTTCCTTTTCGTTCCAGCCGAGCGGAACGCCTCTGCCGTGGTCATCTACCTCTATTGACTTATCAAGAAAGACCGTGGTGAGGATCTCTTTTCCGTGTCCTGCCTTTGCTTCGTCAACAGAGTTGGAGAGGATCTCGAAAAACGAATGCTCGCATCCTTCCAGACCGTCCGAACCGAAAATGACAGCCGGGCGTTTTCGAACACGGTCGGCACCCTTCAGGGCGACGATACTTCTGTCATCGTATTTTGCTGAGTTGTTTGCCATGTTGTTTCCATGCCTTTCCTGATTTTTGCTCATAGAAGCCATAATATAGGTATATTATAGCAAAAATTGCAGAAAAATAAAATAGAAAATCGATAAATAATTTTAAAAATTTACAAAAACTTATTGCGTGATGTGACAATATATTATATAATAATATATAAAGTGTACGATGCACTATATAGTGGAGGTATTGCCGTGTGCGTAAAAGGCGATAAGAGCTTGGGGCTTCTGTCAAAAATAGAGAGCGGGCACTGTGCCGTTCTCGGACTTGGCATATCGAACAGACCGCTGATAGATGTGCTTCGGAATCTCGGAGCGAAGAAAATAACGGCTTACGACAAAAAGACCAAAGAGGAGCTTTCACCGTATTCGCTCGAGCTTGAAAAGAGCGGTGTTGAGCTTGTTACGGGAGACGGATATCTTGACAGTATCGAGGGAGATGTCATCTTTCGTTCTCCGGGAATACGACCGGATGTTGCATCAATACGCAGAGCGGTCGAAAACGGAGCGATCCTGACATCCGAAATGGAGCTTTTTATGGAGCTTACTCCTGCTACCGTGATAGGTGTCACGGGAAGTGACGGAAAGACTACCACTACTACACTGACATACAAGATCCTATGCGAGGAATATAAGAAAAGAGGCATAGGAAATGTTTATGTCGGAGGAAATATCGGCAAGCCTTTGCTTTCCGATGTTGATAAAATGACGGCCGATGATATCGTCGTTCTCGAGTTGTCGAGTTTTCAGCTGTATACATTTTCACGTTCGCCGAAAATATCGGCAATTACAAATATTTCGCCGAACCATCTTGATTGGCATACCGACATGAACGAGTATATCTCGTCAAAGTGCAATATATTTTCACACGAGCCGTCAAAGGCACTCGTCTTGAATGCAGATTCTGACGAGGAAGCGAAGCTTTGTGTTCCCGACGGACTTGACATTACATATTTTTCATCGACGGCACGCAGTTATGCGGAAACGGTGAAAGAAAAAACAGGTAAGTGTTCGGCGGTTTTTGAAAAGGACGGAAAGATAGTTTTCTGCGAATGTAATGAAAGCATATGCAGAGAGATCATTTCGGTGTCGGATATAAGGTTGCCGGGCAGACACAATGTTGAAAATTATATGACGGCGATAGCTCTTACGAAGGATCTCGTAGGCAGCGAGAGCGTGAGTGCGGTAGCACGTTCGTTTGGCGGAGTTGAGCATAGGCTTGAATTTGTAAGAGAGCTTGACGGAGTCAGATACTACAACAGCTCGATAGATTCGAGTCCGTCACGCACGGCGGCGGCTCTTTCGGCACTTAAGGGAAACAGAACCGTTGTGATATGCGGAGGATATGACAAGCATATCCCGTTTGAACCGTTGGCTGCGGCACTTTGTGAATATGCCGTCGGTGTTGTGATAACGGGTGCTACCTCAAACAAAATATATGAGGCTATCAAAGCCTGTTCCGAGTTTTCGGTCGAAAAGTTGAGCATAATACTCGAGAGTGATTTTGAAAGAGCAGTGTATTTTGCACGTGAGCTTGCCCGTTCGGTATCGGCAGATACCGTTTTGCTCTCGCCTGCGTGTGCGAGCTTTGATGCTTTTCGAAATTTTGAGGAGCGAGGAAAAAGGTTTAAAGAAACGGTCATGAGTTTTCAGTGAGCGGGAACTCAAATTAAGAGTTGAATTTGGAGGATTTCGAATAATGGAATTGTCCGAACTGATAATTTCCATGGCGGGACTTATGTCGGTATCAGGATATGAGAGCAGGTCTTTTGAGGACTTGAAGGCTCTTTGCGGTGATGCTTTTGATGAGTGTCATACCGACTGCGTGGGAAATATCGTCTTTGTAAAGAAATGCGGCAGAGACGAAGCACCTGCTATTTTGATAGATACGCATTTTGATGAGATAGGAATGTTCGTTACCGATATACTTGACGGCGGATTTCTGTCGGTCACGAATATCGGAGGACTCGATACAAGGATATTGCAGGCAAGTGATGTTCTGGTCTACGGTAATAACGGTGAAAAGATATTCGGTGTTGTTGCCTCAACGCCCCCGCATCTCCGCCGTCCCGATGACAGCGGAAAGCTGAAGAGTGTTGATAAGCTTATAATAGATACAGGATATTCAAAGGAAGAACTGCAAAAGATACTTCGTGTCGGCAGTCCTGTCGGGTTTGTCCCAAAGTATACCGAGCTGCAAAACGGCAGACTTGCCGGCAAGGGATTTGATAACAAGGCTTGCGGAGCTTGTGCGGTGTATGCTCTGTCGAATATTCCCAAAGAGAAGCTGGCGGGAGATGTTTATTTGATGTTTTCGTGCCACGAGGAGACAGACAGAAACGGCGGAGCGGCAGTGGGAACATTTAATATAAAACCGAATTACGCAATGGTCGTGGATGTAAATCTCGGACGTACGCCTGATGTCGAAAAATTCGACACGGTAGTGATGGATATGGGGGCTTCGATAACCTTTTCTTCATCGGTCAACAGAACGTTGACTAAGATGACTGAAAAGGCGGCAAAGGATGCCGGTATAGCCTGTCAGAGAAGTGTCTGCCCGTCATCCACCGGAACGAACGCAACGACGGTCAATCTTACGGGAAAGGGTGTCCCTACAGTCGATGTGGGACTACCTCTTTACAGTATGCACACATATAACGAGGTCTTGAGCCTTTTCGATGCAAACGAGCTTGCACGGCTTATCGAGGTCTTTGTGTGTGACACCGAGATTGCGGAGGTGTTTGCCGAATGAGTGAAAATAAGACGAAGGAATGCTCGGGCGTTGAGCTGATAAGCCTGCTTTGCTCGCTGTTCGGCCCGTCGGGGTGTGAATACAATGTTGCAGATAAGATCTGCGAGCAGATAGATGCTTCGTGCGAATATGTTTATGACCGTGTAGGCATGGGAAATATAATAGTCCGTGTCGGCGAGTCGGGTTCGGGGAAACCGAAGCTGATGATATCGGCACATATGGACGAAGTCGGAATGATGATTAAGGGTATAGATGACGAGGGCTATCTTCGCTTTGGCACTGTCGGAGGCATTGACGAATCGGTGCTTTGCGGACGTAATGTGACCGTAGGAGACGAGACAAAGCGTGTAAAGGGAGTCATAGCCTCAAAGGCGATCCACCACCAAACATCAAAGGAGAGGAATACTGCAACTCCTGTAAAGGATATGTATATTGACATCGGGGCAAAAAATGCCGAGGATGCCGAAAAATACGTGTCGGTCGGTGATTTTGCGACATTTGATTCGGATTTCGTGCTGTTCGGAGAGGACAGACGAATGATGAAAGCAAAGGCACTTGACGACCGTGTCGGCTGTGCCGTCATGATAGAGCTTATACGAAAATTTGCAAACAGATGGCAGGAGCTTCCGTATGAGATATATTTCTGCTTTACGGTGCGTGAGGAGACGGGTCTTTCGGGAGCGGTCTCTGCGGCAAACTCGATAAAGCCCGACTGTGCGATAGTGCTTGAAAGCACGGCAATAGCCGATATACACGGAGTTGCCGACAATTCAAGAGTTGCCGAGATAGGACACGGAGGGGTGATCTCGATAGCCGACCGTTCGACGATATACGACAGGGAATGGATAGATATCTGTCTCGATCTCGCTGAAAAGAAGGGGATCGACGTGCAGATAAAGAGATATGTCTCGGGCGGTAACGATGCAGGCGTTATTCAGAGAAGCGGTGACGGAGTGCGTTCACTTGCGATCTCTCTGCCGACAAGGTATCTTCATTCTGCATCGTGCGTTGCGTCACTTGATGATTACGAGTCCGTTCTGGAGCTGGTGTCGGCTCTTATACAAACCCCAATTGAGAAAGTTTAAACGGAGGCTGATTAAATGAAAGAAATATCCATGTATACTCTCATACGGAAACTGACGGCTTGCCTGTCTGTTTCGGGCAGAGAGACAGCAGTGTCCGAAAAAATATCTCAAATTATGAAAGAGTACGTTGACGATATCTACAGAGACAATTTAGGCTCGCTCATTGCCGTAAAGTACGCTGACGGAAAAAATTGCAGCCAAGACGGTAAAAAGAAGATAATGCTGTGTGCCCATATGGACGAGATCGGCTTTATGGTAACATTTATAGAGGATAGCGGATATATACGTTTAGCACCTATCGGAGGAGTCAACCTCACGGCATGTGCATATTCGAATGTTATCTTTGAGAACGGAACACGTGGTGTGCTTATTCCCGAGGCAAAGAAAAAGCCGTCCGAATACCGTGCCGATATGTTCTATGTCGATATAGGTGCAAGCAGTAAAAAGGAAGCCGAGAAAAAGGTTAAGATAGGTGACTGCTTTGCAATCGAGCCTTCGCTCAAAAGGCTTTGCGGAAAAAGAGTTTGCGGCAGACCGCTTGACGACCGTGTCGGATGTGCCGTGATGATAGATATAGCAAGAAAGCTCTGTGACGGCAGTGTGAAGCTTGACAGTGACGTGTATTTTGTTTTCTCGGTTCAGGAGGAGGTCGGGTGTCGGGGTGCAAAGCCCGCCGCCTTCGGTATCAGTCCAGATTACGCACTTGTCTTTGATGTGACGGGAACGGGCGACTGTATAGGCGACAGCCATATGGCACTTTCTGTCGGAAAGGGAGCGGCTGTTAAGATCAAGGATATGTCGGTCATATGCAACACCGAGGTGGTCGATAAGCTTCTCGCTCTTGCACAGGAGAAGGGAATAAAGCATCAGTGTGAGATATTGACATACGGAGGAACAGATACGAGTGCGATACAAATGACAGGTGTCGGTTGCCGTGTCGGTGCGATTTCAATACCCACGAGGTATATCCATACGGGAGTTGAAACGATAGATATAGGCGATGCCGAGGCTTGTTCGGCACTTGCCGTAGAATTTATCAGAGGTATCTGAATATTATTGCGGAGAATTAAAATTACAGATGTACAATAGCGAAAATAATCAAATATACGAAAAAGTGACTTCACTTGCGGCAAAGGCAGAGGCTGAGATATCCTCTGTGTTTGCCCGAATAGATGAGATATCATATAAAAACACACAGAAGGTCTTGAGATCCTTTGCCGAGCACCGTGTCAGCGAGTCGATGTTTGCCGCTTCAAGCGGTTATGGCTATGACGACCGTGGGCGAGATACGCTTGACGAGATATGGGCTGACGTGATGGATGCCGAAAGTGCTATCGTCCGTCACAGTATAGTCAACGGAACTCAGGCAATAGCGATCGGACTTTACGGTCTGCTACGACCGGGGGATACGATGCTTGCGATCACGGGCAAGCCTTACGATACTCTTGAACAGGTGATAGGAATAGCAGGCGAGGCAGGGAACGGTTCTCTTAGTGACTTCGGGGTCGATTATATGCAGGTGGATATGATCGACGGCCAAAGGATAGATTACGACAGCGTCGGAAAGATCCTGCGAGATCAGGAAAAGAATGGTAAAAAAATCAAGGTCGCATTCATTCAGCGTTCGAAAGGCTATTTGAACCGCAGAACACTTTCGGTCGAGGAGATCGGCGAGGCGGTAAGGTTCGTAAAGAGCATTTCGCCCGAGACATATGTCTTCGTCGACAACTGTTACGGTGAGTTCACCGAGACACGTGAGCCGACAGCGGTCGGGGCTGATATTATCGTAGGCTCTCTTATAAAGAATCCCGGTGGCGGAATGGCTGAAACGGGAGGATACATAGCAGGAACGAGGCGTGCTGTCGAGCTTGCTTCATACCGACTGACATCGGTCGGAGTCGGCGGCGAGGTCGGAGCAACTCTCGGTCAGAATAAGAGTATGTTCAAGGGTCTTTTCTACGCACCCCACACGGTCGCACAGGCAATCAAAACGGCGATCTTTGCGGCGTATATGTTTGAGGAGCTTGGATATAAGGTGGAGCCTAAGTGGAACGAGGTGCGTTCGGATATAATACAAACGGTAATTACCGAGAGTGCGGACGGGCTGTGCGCATTCTGCCGAGGAATACAGGCAGGCTCTCCCGTAGATGCCTATGTTACCCCCGAGCCTTGGGATATGCCGGGATATTTGGATAAGGTAATTATGGCGGCGGGAACGTTCGTTCAGGGTGCATCTATAGAATTGAGTGCGGACGGACCGCTGAAGCCACCGTATACGGCGTTTTTTCAGGGTGGCTTGACATACGAAAGCGGAAAGATCGGCATAATGAGTGCCGCATCCGAGATACTTAAAAGCTCGCTCTCACATAAGTGAGACTTGATTTAAAAACCAAAATAAACAAAAATAAAATAAAAAATAATACATAAGGAAGGGTTAAACATGAAAAAAAGTTTTATCGCCATTACCGCATTGATCCTCGTGTTCATCATCGTTGTAGCAGTTGTCTCTTGCAACACATGCAATAGCTGCAATTCCGGAACAGAGACAGAGTCAGAGACCAAGCTTTCGGGCTCAGCAACAGGAAATCAGGACAGGGGCAATTATACCGAGATAGGAAAGGCTAAGATCACGGTAGACAGTGTTAATGTACGCAGAGCAGCAAGCGGAACCTCGGAGATCGTCGCAGGTCTTTATAAAGACGACATCATCGACATTATAAGCACAGAAAATGGCTGGGCAAAGATCTACTATGTAGGTAAGCACTATGAGGGCTTCGGATACGTCTCTACATCTTGCATTGCCGATTATCCGGGTGAAACAGAGAGTGAAAGCGACAAAGAAACCTCAGGTGAGTCCAACAAGGAAAGCTCAAATTCCTCAACATCTTACGATGAGACCGATTCTTCGGGAAATATCGTATTCCAAAAGGTTAATGATACCGTAACCGTAACGGCGGACAGCCTTCTTAACGTACGCAAGTCCCCTGACACTGATGCTGAAGTTGTCGGCACGATCAAAAAGGGCGACAAATATGTACGTGTAGGAATTTCGGAATCTTGGAGCAAGATCGTATATAATAATGCAGAGTATTATGTTGTAAGCAAGTACGTAATGCATACCCCTGTTGCAGGAGAAACGGTTCGCAAGGCTACAGTTGTTCCTTCGTCGCTCAGTATCCGATCTGAAATAGATTTTCAGGACAGTAGTAACATATTGGGATATACATACGAGGACAGCACCGTAACTGTTATATTCCACGACGAGAACAAATTTAACGGTTGGGCAAGAGTATACTATGTTGATAAAGATGGTGTGGCAGTAGAGGGTTGGTCAAACGCTAAATATCTCAAATTCACAACGTCATCGACCGAACTCGAAACAGAGAGCGAAACAAAAGGAAATTCTGACGGAGCAGTAGGTTAATAATAAGTTTTTTAAACAGTAAACAGTAAACAGAAAGAGTAAAATTATGCCAAAAACCAAAAAAGTGTTTGCCGTAAGTATCTTGCTTGTGTGTGTTATCCTTGTGTCGGTATTCAATACGGGCTGTTCGGCATCGAACAGCGATATTCCTGATGGAATGAAGCTTGCTTCGGTAGACGGAGCGGAGTTCTGTCTTTACGTTCCGACCAGCTGGATGCTCAACACCGAGAGCTCAATGTCGGGAGCTTACTACTCGATCTCGCAGAAAACAGTCGTTTATGCAGACGTATATACCGATGACGGATGTGAAACGATCGAGCAGTTCTGGGAGAAAATATCCGCAAGGTATGACGCAGAATACAAGGATTTCAAGAATGATGTCGAAGGCGGAAGCGGAGAAGCCGCTACGCTCGGAGACAAAAATGCGAAAAAGTATGTTTTTTCGGCAACGATCGATGGCGATGATTATAAGATCGCTCAATATATCGCGCAGAACGAAGGCAAATTTTTCGTGTTCACATACAGTGCAGAGACCGAAATTTACGAGCAACATTTGAAGACTGTTGAGAAGATGGCAAAGGTGTTCTCATTCAAAAAGAATGAAAAGACTCCTGTCGCCGACCGCACTGACGGAGCTCCCGAGTCTATGAAGATCGCATCAAGTGACAAGGTGGAGTATGTGCTTTATGTCCCCTCAAAATGGATCGTGGACAGCTCTGTGACAGCAGGTGCATATTATTCTGATACCGATCTCTCAAACGTCAATGTCGTTTCATACTACGGAGACGAGATGACGATCACGGAGTATTGGGATATGTGCGATGCCGAGTATAAAGCACAGTTCTCGAATTATTCCTTGCATGAAAATTATAAGTCTAAATTAGGCTCAAGAAACACATATGTGTATATCTTTACGCTGTCCTTTGACGGCAAGGATTATAAGATGCTTCAAGCGATCTCGGCATATGGCGAGTTAATGTACACCTTTACCTATACGGCAGAGGAGGAGCTTTTTGACAGCC
This sequence comes from Clostridia bacterium, assembly GCA_017390195.1. Lineage (GTDB taxonomy): Bacteria > Bacillota > Clostridia > Oscillospirales > CAG-272 > RGIG1023. Next base: position 18,448 of record JAFPCR010000059.1, read on the forward strand.
ATCTCGACGAGGTTAAGCTTATGATGGAGCAATTTAAATTCAGGTGATCGAAGCAAATGGAAACAGTATATCTTGACAACAGTGCTACTACCGAGCTTTGTGCAGAGGCAAAAAAGAAAATGAGCGAGGCTATGGAAATATACGGCAATCCCTCGTCGCTTCATGCGGCGGGTGACGAAGCAAGAAAATTGCTTAGCACTGCAAGGACTGCCGTAGCCAAGACTCTCGGGATACGTGCCGTTAAGGAAGATCAGTTGATCTTTACCTCATGTGGCTCGGAGGCAAACAATCTCGCACTGCTCGGCGTGGCACAGGCTCGCTCCCCGCATTCGTCACGCACGGTCATAACCACCGACTCGGAGCACCCCTCGGTCGAGAACTGTATGAAGTATCTCGAAGAGCAGGGATTTTCCGTTGTCCGCATATCGACACATGGCGGGGCGCTTGATCTTGAACAGCTTCAAAAGGTACTCAAGACCGAAAAACCGTTTCTGGTGTCGATGATGATGGTAAACAACGAAACAGGTGCGGTGTATGATGTAAAGACGGCATTTGCTCATGCAAAATCGGCAAACCCCGCTTGTATTACGCATTGCGATGCAGTTCAGGGATACCTCAAGCGTGTTTTCACTCCGATGAGCATAGGTGCAGATATGGTGACTGTAAGTGCCCATAAGATACACGGA
>JAFPCR010000060.1 GCA_017390195.1 Clostridia bacterium
ATAGTTTAAAAATCTGCTGATCTTTTATACGAGAGACGGTTCTTTGCTATCCTCAACGGTATTTTCAACCTCGACCGTATTGTCGGCGATCTCTTGTTCGGCGTTCATGATGTCACGTGCGTTTGCGAGCATGAGCTTGAGTCGGTTCTGCTGGTTGACGATAGAAGCACTTGCGTCATAGTCGATAGCGGCAATGTTTGCCTCGGGGTGTTTTTCCTTGAGTGGCTTCATCATACCCTTGCCAACGATGTGGTTTGGCAGACATCCGAAGGGTTGAACACACACGATGTTGTTTACGCCGCTGTCGAGATGCTCGAGCATTTCTGCGGTAAGCAACCAACCCTCACCCATCTTTGCACCGATCCCGATATATCCGTCAATGAGTGATTTTGTATGCTCGAAGGATGTAAAGGGTCTGAAATCGCTTTCCTCACGGACTGCATCTATCATATCCTGCTGTTTCTTCAAAAGGAGCTTGTATGCTATCTTGAATACTTTAGAAAGTATCTTTTTAGTTCCGTAGAGCTTATTGTCTGCGATCTCATTGCAAACATAGAACATGGCAAAATCGACCAGACCGCCCATCGTAGTCTCGGCACCCTCGGAAATAAGGAAGTTTTCGAGGTCGTTGTTTCCGAGAGGGGAGAACTTTACGAAGATCTCACCGACAATTCCGACTTTTACCTTTTTCTCCTTTTTCATGGGGAGTGCGGCAAAACTGCGTACAATTTCACGGTACGTATCGGTTATGAGCTTGTATTTCAGCTTTTTTGTCTTTCCAAGCTGATTTGCAAGCTTTTCGGTCCATTCGTTTGCAAGAGCCTCTGCCGCTCCGGGCTCGATCTCGTACGGTTTTGTTTGGTTTATGAGCAACATGAGCATATCACCGTATGTTACTGCGTACATCATTCTGCGGAGCATGGGGAGCGTCAGCTTGAATCCGGGGGTTTTCTCCATGCCGACAAAGTTAAGCGAGATGACGGGGATATAAGAATATCCTGCCTTGGCGAGAGCCTTACGGAGAAGCGGGATATAGTTCGATGCACGGCAGCCTCCTCCTGTCTGAGTAAAGAGCAGGGCAAGCTTGTGGGGGTCGTATTTTCCGCTTTCTATAGCGTTGATGAACTGTCCTATTACAAGAAGTGCAGGGTAGCAGGTGTCATTATGTACATATTTCAGACCGCTGTCTATTACCTCTTGGCTTGAATTTTCAAGCAATTCGACATTGTATCCGTAAACTCCCATGAGTTTTGTTATCATTTTAAAATGCCTTGTAAGCATGGTAGGAATGAGGATGGTGTAATCCTTCTTCATTTCCTTTGTAAACTGTACACGTTCGGTCTGCTGTTCGCACGCAGTGCAGTTATTATTGCATGTATTGCAGTTATTGTTCATTTGAGACTTTTTCCGCTGAACCCCATCTTGCATTGCAGATCATTTCGAAAGCATTCTGAGGTATGATGGACCTTTCTGTTTTATTTTTGGTTTTCTCGGATACTTCGCCTGACGTAGCAAACTCATATCCTGCATCCTGTACAGAGGCAAGATATCTGTCTGTATGCTTTTTCAGTTGCTCAAATCCGAAAAGCTCACCTTGTGGGCAAAAGATCGGAAAATAGTTCTTAAATCCGAATATCAGATCAAGCTCGGCACGCAAAGATGTGTATACATCCGACGAGTCGGCGTATCCGCATGTCGAAATTATGACGAACTGTTTTTTTGAAAAATCATATTTGAATTTATGGTATGACTTTCCTACATCAGAACGGACAGAGCTTCCGCTGTACGGCTTCATAAGCGAGACGGTACGGTCGGTAAACGCCTTCATGCCCGACGGCATACCGAAGAAATAGAGAGGAAAGCTTGCTATTACCATGTCGGCTTCGATGAGTCTGTCCCTTATATCACAATAATCATCTTTTATGACACAGCCGCCCTCAGGAGAATTCCAACAGGCGAAGCATCCTCGGCAAGGGAAAATATTTTTTTCGTAAATGTTTGTGATATCTATAGTGATATCCTCTTGTCCTTTTTCAGATAAGGCACGCTCTACACCTGCCAAAAAGGATCTGGTGACATTCAATGTATTACTGCGATCGCCTTTGGGACTTCCGTTGATGACCAAAATTTTCATTCAATAATACTTGCCTTTTGAGTTAAGGCTTCCTTTCTTTGGAATCTTTACTGTCTGATGAAATGCACTTGCTTTCCGTCAACAAAATTCCGAATATCATCTAAATGCTTTTGTGCAAGCTCATATCCGTGAGAATAGAAATTCTCAAGCTTTTCCATATCCTTGTCGAATTTCTTTACGCTCTCGGTCTCGGGTCGGATGAGCAGGATGCGACCTTCTTGTGCGTTTTTGTTCAAGGATTCGATTTCCTTGTCATACGATTCCTTTCGGTGCATCAAAAGGTCGTACAGCTTGGGATATTTTTTCTTATAGAGGAGTGAGAGGAGAAGCGAATATTTTTTGTAGTCGGTCGCAGACTCGTTGCCTTTTTTTGTCATTATGACAACTGCACGGTCACAGCCACGCTCGAACGCACGGTTGAAGGGGACTGCGTTCGCCACACTTCCGTCGAGATAATGAGCACCGTCAAGCTCGACGGGCTTGCACATGATCGGAACAGAGCAGGACGCCTTTCCGATAGTCAAAAGTCTGTGCTTGTCAGAGCGTTCGGAAAGATACTCCGCACAGCCACTATCACAGTTTACAGCGACGAACTCGGTTTCGACAGAGGAAGCAAAATATGTATCAAAATCCAAAGGATACTGATCAAAGGGATACTCATAGAACATACGGTCAAGGTCGAGTATCTTCCCGCATTGAAAGAATCGACGCATTCCGAAATAAGGATGCTCTTTGTGGGGAACTGCAACATCAAAGGTGCGATGCTTCTGGCGTGAAACGAAATTCAGGGCGTTTCCTCCGCCTGCCGAAACGCCGATCACATACGGAAAATTTATGCCGTTTTCCTGAAAGCAGTCGAGAATGCCGCACGTAAATACGCCTCTCAATGCACCGCCCTCCAAGACGAGTCCTGTTTTCAATGGTGTTTCCTCCTTTTCTATGTTCGGTACAACAACAGACCAACAAATAAAGTGTACCGAAAAAGGTAGGACGATTATCTGCTTTACCGAAACTGAGTGAGATTTTGCGACCTGAACCGAGTCAGGTGCTTATATGTGAAAATAACGTAGAAATATTAAGTGTTTTGTTTAAAAAAATAAATAAGAAACAAATGTTGCTTTTTTTGCACATAAGTATTATAATATAATAAATTATTAAAATCAAGGGGCAATTTTTGCACTATTGTGATTTATGCCACATTTTTTCGACTTTACGTTGCTTTTCGGGGGTGAAGTATGGATCAATCTATAAAAAAACAGCCTGACCGCAGGCAGATAAGAACAAAGAGGGCTATCCGAGAGGCACTGATCGTGCTTATGGAGGAAAAGCCGATAAACCAGATCACAATAAGCGAGCTTTCCGAATCCGCCGATATAAACAGAAAGACCTTTTATGCCCACTACAACACGGTAGAAGATGTGCTTGACGAGATAGAGGACAATATCCTTGCCGGACTGTCCGAGCTTATGCATGTCGGAGGAATAGACGGCTCAAATATGGACCCGGAATTTATCTTTCGAAGTATCAATGCAATAATAAACAAAGATATTGATTTTTATTCGCACTTTGCACATACGGGGCTTACTTCGTTTTTGCAGACGAAGGTAAAGAATTTTTTTATGGAGGGACTTGAGGAGTATATCGGCAACAATACCGAGCTCGACAGCCATACCGTTCACTTTGCCGCAGAATTTATTGCCTCGGGGCTGGTAGCTCTATACGTCGATTGGTTTGAGAACGAGAGCAGAATATCTTTGCAGGATCTGTCAACGATCGCCGTAAAGATCATGCTCAACGGTCTTGAGGGACTTATGGATGCCGATACGTGAGCTGAAAACCGAAATTGCCGAAATAATTTCAAAAAATAATACCTAATTTTTCCGAAATTATTGACAAGATAAATTTGTTGTTGTAAAATATCGGTAAAGGTGTAGATAATATATTCAAAAGACAAAGGCGTTGATGAGACGAGTATGCCGTATGAAAGCAACAGAGAGCCGCAGGTGGTGCGATTGCGGTGCGGGAGCACGGTTGAAGAACTTCTCGGAGCCTCCGTTTCCAAAGGATCTTATTCAGACCGAGTAGGGACGGACGTGTGATGCACGTTACAGCATAAGACATATTATTGTGTGTCGGAGCGGATCCTTTTCGGATCTATGTGGGTGGTACCGCGGAAGAAGATTTGTTTATTGGTCTTTCGTCCCACAGATGCTTTTTCAGCGTCTGTGAGACGGAGGACTTTACTTTTTTTGTGAATTGCCCCGAACAGAGAATTTGAAAATAAAAATAATATATATGATATTGATTACGGAGGAAATGTTATGAAAAGAACCGTTTATTGCGGCCTTATGAGAGAATCTCATATAGGAAGCGTTCAGACCTGTTGCGGTTGGGTTCTTACCAAGCGTGATATGGGCGGAATCATATTCGTCGATCTGCGTGACCGAGAGGGAATACTTCAGGTCGTATTCGACGGCAAAAATCTTTCAAGCGAAGAATTTGCGATAGTAGAAAGCCTTAAAAACCAATCTGTTATCTGCGTTACGGGTAAGGTAAGACTGCGTGACGAGGAGACCTTTAACAGCCGTCTTGAAACAGGTACGGTCGAGCTTGTTGCTGAGCGCGTTGAATTGCTCTGTCAGGCAGACCCGTTGCCCTTTAACCCCGATGACTCGGTCGCTGTACGTGAGGATCTTCGACTCAAATACAGATTTATCGACCTTCGACGCAAGAAGATGTTCGATACACTTAAATACAGAGCAGATGTTCAAAAGGCTGCACAGGATTTCCTTGATGCAGAGGGATTTATAAACGTTGAGACTCCCATGCTCTGCAAATCTACTCCCGAGGGAGCACGTGACTATCTCGTTCCGAGCCGTGTACACCCCGGAACATTCTATGCTCTTCCGCAGTCGCCTCAGATATTTAAGCAGTTGCTTATGGTAGGCGGAATAGATAAATATTATCAGGTCGCACGTTGCTTCCGTGACGAGGATCTCCGTGCCGACCGTCAGCCCGAATTTACTCAGGTCGATATAGAAATGTCGTTCGTTGAGCAGGAGGACGTTCTTGACTATATCGAGAGACTCTTCAAGTTCATCTTCAAACGCATGAAGAATATAGATATGACAGAGGCGTTCCCAAGAATGACATGGACATATGCCATGGATGTTTACGGCTCTGACAAGCCCGATATCAGATTTGATCTGCCCATAGTCGACATCACGTCTCTTGCGGCAAAATGCTCGTTCTCGGTATTCCGTTCGGTATGCGATAAGGGCGGTGTCGTACGTGCGATAAACATTAAGGGCAAGCATGATTTCACACGTACCGAGATCGAGGGACTTACAGAGTCGGCTATCTCATACGGTGCAAAGGGAATGGCGTGGATATCTCTCCGTCCCGACGGTGAAGTATACTCGGTGCTTACCAAATTCTTCAAAAAAGAAGAGATGGACTCTATTTTGGCGGCTCTCGATGCAAAGCCCGGAGATTTCATTATCTTCTGTGCAGATAAACTCGCAACTGTACGCCGTACTCTTGGTGCTTTGCGTCTTGAGATAGGCGATATGCTCGGACTTCGCAAAAAGGACGACTACAAGTTCCTGATCATAACAGACTTCCCGCAGTTTGAGTATTCCGAGGAAGAGAACAGATATGTGGCAACACATCACCCCTTTACGATGCCTTATCCCGAGGACGTTCAGTATCTCAAGACTGCTCCCGAAAAGGTAAGAGCACAGGCGTATGACTTCGTACTCAACGGTATCGAGCTTGGATCGGGTTCTGTAAGAATTCACCGTCAGGATATTCAGACGGTCATGTTTGAAGCACTCGGATTCTCCGATGAGCAGATAGAGGAAAGATTCGGATTTATGGTCAACGCATTCAGATACGGAACGCCGCCCCATGCAGGCTTTGCGTTCGGTCTTGACAGATTCGTAATGCTTATGGTAGGAGCGGATTCTTTGCGTGACGTTATCGCTTTCCCGAAGATAAAGGACGCATCGTGTCCCATGACAGATGCCCCCACCGCAGTAGATGCCGCACAGCTTGAGGTTCTCGGCTTGAACAAGGCTCTTGAGGGGGCTGGCGAGACAGGCAAAGCAAACATCAAGGCGACAAAGAAAAAGGTCACTCCGACAGTCGATGTTGCCAACATAGCAAATCTTGCAAGACTTTCTCTTTCTGAAGAAGAAAAGGCAAAGGCGGCAGAGGATATGAATTCGATAGTTGCATTTGCGAACAGTCTCAGTGAGCTTGATACAGAGGGGATCGAGGCGTCGGCGTATGTCGTTCCTCTCAAAAACGTAATGCGTGAGGATGTTTGCGAGAGCAATTTTGACCGTGAAGAGCTGCTTTCAAACGCAAAAACAAAGGCGGACGGATATGTTACCGTTCCCCGTGTAGTAGAATGATGAAGGGAGGTATATCAAATGTCTGAACTTACAAAAAAGAGTTTGTCCGAGCTTGCCTCGGCACTTGAAAATAAAGAGATCTCCTCAGTCGAGCTTACCCGTGAATATTTAAATTCGATTGCGAAAAACGAAGAAAAGATAGGTGCTTATATCACCGTTGACGAAAAGTCGGCACTTGATTCGGCAGCGGCGGTTGACCAAAAGCGTGCGAATGGCGAAAAGCTCTCGCCTCTTGCGGGAATACCTGCGGCAATAAAGGACAATATCTGCACCAAAGGTACAAAGACGACGTGTGCATCGAAAATGCTTGCAGACTTTGTTCCTCCTTATGACGCTCATGTTATAGAGAGGCTCAAGGCAAACGATTTCGTTATGCTCGGAAAGCTCAACATGGACGAATTCGCAATGGGCTCGTCTACCGAGAACAGTGCAATGAAGATAACCCACAACCCCTGCGACACAGACCGTGTTCCCGGAGGAAGCTCCGGAGGCTCTGCGGCGGCTGTTGCGGCTTTTGAGGCGGCATATACTCTCGGCTCGGACACGGGCGGTTCTATACGTCAGCCTGCGTCGTTCTGCGGAGTCGTCGGAATGAAACCGACATACGGAAGCGTTTCACGTTACGGACTTGTTGCGTTTGCATCCTCGCTCGAC